>NZ_FOGF01000050.1 GCF_900111135.1 Granulicatella balaenopterae
GTTACAATCAACAGGACGTAAAAATATTGAAGATTTAAATGAAGTATTAAAAACAACAGCAACAAGTTGGATGGAACGTGTTGAAGTAAAATAATGATTAAAGCTATTTATTTGTAGTTGCTAACATTATATAAAAATTTCTAGTCTTTAAAAAATCAAGTTGTTTTCCAAATTGGAGACTGTTTAAATTCATACTAACTTACAGAAATTAAGTTAACAGAAGTAATAATATAATTTGTAAATAAAAAGAAGATGGGTATGCGCAAAATAGCGTATATCCATCTTCTTTTTAGATAATATTAACACCATGTTTAATATACTTTTCTTTAATTGCTTTTGGTATGGACTCATTAGTTACTAAAGCATCAATTGATTCGCAATTTGCAAAGGTTAATAGTGATTGTTTTTCTAATTTTGTAACATCCATTAAGGCAAAAAGTTTTTGAACATGAGTAATCATTATTTTTTTTAATTCCACTTCATATAAATTGAATTCTGATAATCCATCTTCTAAATTAAATGCTTTAGCAGATACAAATAACTTATTGCAATTTATATTATTTAATAATCCGACTCCTAAAGTGCTTTCGATTGCATTTGAACGCCCCTTAATAATTCCACCAATTAGTATGGTAGTAATATTATGGTTATCTTTTAATAATTCTGCAGTTAATATTCCATTTGTTACTACTGTTAAGTTTAAAGTAGATTTTTGAATTAATTTAGCTAATTCAAAACATGTAGAACTAGCATCTATTAAAATACAATCATTATTATCAATGAGTTTGAAAGCTTTTAAGGCAATTTCTTTTTTTTCTAAATGATGTTCTTTTGTACGTAAATCATAAGAGGTTTCTTCATTAAACCAGTTATCTTCAATGACACTTGCTCCACCATGAGTTCGAATTAATAAATTTTGTTGTGCTAATAACTTTAAGTCGCTACGTATAGTAACTGGAGACACATCGAATTTATTGGCAAGTTCATTAACAGAGACATGTTTTTTTCTTACAAGATAATCAAGTATACCACGATGTCTACATTCTTGTAACATAAATATCGCTCCTTTCATAATTAATTTAACAATATATAGTATACTCTGTATTTTCGTATATAACAAGTATATAGGTATTTTTACATCTGAAACGAAAAATAATAAAAATAAAACGAAAATAAACGAAAGAAAGTGTTTACAAAATGTAAGCAAAATGCTAGTATAAGGGTGTAAAAATTATTTATGAGGTGATTAAATGAAAATTGGATTAGGTTCAGATCATAATGCTTATATTTTAAAAGAAACTATTAAAGATTATTTAATAGAGTCAGGGTATGAAGTAGAGGATTATGGGTGTTATTCAAAAGACAGTGTTGATTATCCAGAAATAGCAAAAAAAGTAGCAGAAGGCATTCTATCTGGTGAAGTAACAAAAGGGATTTTATGTTGTGGAACAGGAATAGGAATGGCGATGGCTGCGAATAAAATTAAAGGAATTAGAGCCGCTCAAGTACATGATGTTTATTCAGCGGAAAGAGCAGAATTAAGTAATAATGCTCATATTATTACTTTAGGATCAAAAGTTGTAGGTGACGAATTAGCTAAGCATTTAATTAATGTATTTTTAAATGAACATTTTAAAGAGAGTCCATCATCTAGAAAAATTCAAAAGATTATGGATTTTGAGAAATAATAGTTGCTATGAGAGGGTGATGATATGAGAAAGCCAATTGTTGCAATGAGTCAAAAAAATTATAATAACAAAATTATTGAAGAAAAGAAGTTTTTAAATAATTTATTAGAAGAATTAGTACAAATTGATACAAAAAAACTTGAATTAGCATATTTTCCTAGCTTGGGATTGATACCCATCGCAACAGAAATTTTAAAAGATACTAATATAAATGTAGGAGCACAAAATATATCGCCGATTTTAAATGGAGCTACAACAGGTGAATATTCTATAGAAACATTAAAAGATTATGGTGGTAATTTTGTTGAAATTGGTCATGCTGAGAGACGAAATGTATTTTTTGAATCTTCTAATATTATTCATCAAAAGATTTTATTAACATTTGAAGAAGGATTAAAGCCTTTAGTATGTATTGGAGAGTCAGAATATCTTCCCGCTTTTGTAAGAAAAAATATCTTTAAAAATGATTTAATGGAGTTACTGAAAGATGTTTCTGAAAAATATTTAACCGAATTAACAATCGCTTATGAACCTATTTGGGCTATTGGAAAAATTAAGGCAGCGGATTCTCAGTACATCTTTGAATCTCATGTAGTTATTAGAGAAATATTAACGGAACTATACGGCATCGACATTGCGAATTCGGTACGTATAATATATGGAGGTTCAGTAAATATTGAAACGACAAAAGAAATTATTGTCAATGAAAATGTTGATGGTGTATTCGTTGGAAGATATGGGCACGATCCAAAAAAATTAGCAGAAATCATAAATATTGTTAGTAACTATAAATAAGGTGGGATGTGTATGTATGGGATAGTCTTGGTGTCACACTCTGAAAAGATTGCTATAGGGCTCAAAGACATGATTGATGAAATGATTAATACTTCAGAAGTAACAGTTTTAGCAGCAGGAGGGACAGGTGATGGAAGACTAGGAACAAGTGCGGTTGTTATTTATGAAGAATTACAAAAATTGAAAGAATGCAGTAGTATTTTGGTTTTTTCGGATATCGGTAGCTCAATTTTAAGTTCAGAAATGGCTGTTGAATTAATTGATGATGAGGAATTAAAAGAGAAAGTAGTGTTAGTTAGCGCACCATTAATTGAAGGTGCTTTCGCAGGAGCCGTATCATTATCTGCAGGATTATGTCTTGAAGATGCATTGAAGGAAGTAAATAATAATTAAAAAATAAAAAAGAAAGAGGTAAAGAATTATGAGACGCTTAATTAATGATGGTTATGATGTTGTTGAGGAAATGTTAGAAGGATATTGCTTAGCGCATTCAGATTATGTAAAACTGTTAGAAGATGATGGCCGTGTTGTAGTTAGTAAAAAAATAAGTGAAGAACCTCGTGTAAGAATTATTATTGGTGGCGGTTCTGGACATGAACCTTTATTTTTAGGATATGTAGGAAAGGATTTTGCGGATGCTGCCGTGGTTGGGAATGTTAATACTTCTCCATCACCGGAACCTTGTTATAATTCAGTGAAAGCAGTTGATAGTGGAAAAGGTTGCTTATATTTATATGGTAATTATGCTGGGGATGTTTTGAACTTTGATATGGGAGCTGAATTGGCAGCCGCAGATGGAATTAGAGTAGAGACAGTTACTGTAAAAGATGATATTATTTCTTCAACAAATTTTGAAGATAGAAGAGGTGTAGCCGGTGATGTGTTAGTATTTAAGATTGCAGCATCAGCAGCTAAAAAAGGATATGATTTAGATAAAGTTAAAGAAATCACAGAATATGCAAATGAAAATACTTTCTCAATGGGGGTTGCTTTATCATCAGCAACATTACCAGTAACAGGAAAAGTTATTTTTGATATGGAAGAAGGCGATATGGAAGTTGGCATGGGCATCCATGGTGAACCAGGAATTCGTCGTGAAAAATTAAGACCTGCAGATGAAGTAGTAACTGAAATTTATAATTACATTAAGGAACATTCAACATTAAAAGAAGACGATGAAGTTGCTGTATTGATTAATGGATTAGGTGGATTACCATTAATGGATCAATATATTTGCTATCGAAAAGTAGATCAATTATTGAAGAAAGATAATATTGGAATTTACAAATCATTAGTAGGAAATTATGCAACTTCAATGGATATGATTGGTATGTCAATTACTATTTTACGATTAAATGATGAGTTAAAAGAATTATTAGATAGCCCATGTGACACACCATATTTTAAAATATAGGAGTGATAAAATGTCTCAAGAATTGGATTTGGTTTATTTTGTAAAAGCTGTAAAAAATATGATTGTTATGGCAGAAGAGAATCGTGATTATTTATCTCAACTAGATTCTGATGTAGGCGATGGGGATCATGGAATTAATTTAAGTATTGGATTTAGGGATGTTGAGAAAAAATTAGAAAACTTTGATATCGAAACTGAGAATATTTCATCATTATTTAAATCTGTTGGAATGAGCTTATTAGGAAAAGTAGGTGGCGCTTCAGGTCCATTATATGGAAGTTTCTTTTTAGCATTTGGTTCAACACTAAATAATAAGAAAGTAATAACAACTGATGAATTTATTACGGCGTTTGGAGCAGCAGTAGATAAAGTACAATTTAGAGGGAAAGCAGAACTTAATGATAAAACAATGATTGATGTGTTGATTCCTGCTAAAGAATACTTATTTGCACATAAAGAGTCTGATTTTAAAGACACTTTAGTAGAAGTTGTTAAACTAATGAAAGAAAGATCAATAGAAATAAAACCATTAGTAGCGAAAAAAGGACGTGCAATGAGGTTAGGAGATCGCGCGATTGGCCATTTTGACCCAGGAGCAGAATCTTCATGGCGTATTTTAGAATGTTTCCTATTAGCTTTAAACTAATTATTTCGAATGAAAATAAGTTAAAGAGGGGACAAAAATTTAAATAGTCCTCTCTTTATTTATATTAAGGAGGAAAAGAAAATGAAAATGCTAAGAGCAATACTAGGATATATGATTGCTGGAATGATTGTTATGAGCGTTTGGGGTGCTTTTTCAGGATCATATGGTATTATTGGTGGTTATTTTGCTGCATTTATTATTATTGGTCCTATGTGGTATATGAATCACTATGTTGGTTTAATTCCGAATGAAGATGGTAATGCTTTTATAGATATGGCTGTGGGGATTGCAATTTGTGGAATTGTTAGAGATGGAATGTTAAAAGGTTGGGATACAGTTATTGATTCTTTACCAACTTTAGCACTAGTAACAATCGGTGCAATATTAGCAGGTATTATCGCTGCGAAAATAGAAGAAAATATGGGAATGTAATTATAGAAAGGATGATAAAATATGAGTTTAGGACAAGCAATAGCGACAGTTGTTGGAGGGTTTTTATTTCCGTTTATCATTCGAATGTTGTGGGGGAAAATGGTTGAACAATGGGGCCCAATCGGTGGATGGATGGCAGCTGCTTTTATTGTAGGGACTGTTTGGTCAGCAAACCACGGCATGACAAAACCATTAATTTATCAAAGCGGAGATGCTTGGATTGATATGGCATTAGCAGCAGGTGTTGGGGTGTTTGTAGCTTCAGCTATGCGTGGAGGTAATGTACCAAAATCTGTACCAAATATTATCGCAGCAATAATCGGAGGAACATTAGGCGGTATTATATTATCATTTGTATTATAAACCATTAAGAGCATCATTTTTATTTGAAGGGTGGAATTAATAATGAAATTATTTTTAGATACTGCAAATCTTGAAGAAATTAAACGTATTAATGAATTAGGTTTAATAGATGGCATCACAACTAATCCAACCATTATTTCTCGTGAAGGCCGTGATTTCGAGACTGTTATTAAAGAAATCTGCTCAATCGTTGAAGGCCCCGTAAGTGCTGAAGTGATTAGTTTGGAAGCAGAAGGAATGGTAGAAGAAGCTGAAAAACTTGCTAAATGGGCACCAAATATTGTTGTGAAAACCCCAATGACAGAAGAAGGGTTAAAAGCAACTCATATCTTAAAACAAAAAGGAATTAAAACAAATGTTACCTTAATTTTTAGTGTAGCACAAGGATTATTAGCAGCTAAAGCTGGCGCTACTTATATTAGTCCATTTGTGGGACGTTTGGATGATACTGGAATTGATGGTATCCAATTAATTGCAGAATTACGTCAAGTATTAGATACTTATGGATTAGAATCTGAAATAATTGCTGCAAGTATCCGTAATATTACTCACTTCCAAGAAGCAGCCTTAGCTGGAGCGCATATTGCAACAATTCCTGGAACAGTATTCCCTAAATTATGGTCACATCCATTAACTGATAATGGTATTAAATCATTCTTATCAGATTGGGAAGCACTACAAAATAAATTAAATGTATAAAAGATAAAATAACTCAGATAAAAAGGAAGAAACAAATTATTTTTTGTTTCTTCCTTTTTTTATTAATAAGTTATGATTTAATATCAGAAATAATAGTTCTAACTTTTTTAATAGTATTTAATGATTTTTCGTAATTTGTAAACATAACCATAACGTAAATAGAGTCTAATATGCTTAATTGACCTAAGCGAGAAGATAAGGCTTCCGATCGAAAATCTATTTCTTCAGACATTGATGTGAAAACAATATCTCCCAATAAGGCTAATGTTGAATTTGGATGGCTAGTTAAGATAATGATTTTCGCACCTGTTTCTTTTGCAGTTTGTGCAATTTTTATAGTTTCTTTTGACTCTCCTGAATGCGAAATACAAATAATACAATCCTTTTCAGTTAAAAGAGCCGCTTCAATTAATTGAATATGATAATCTGTGCTATGAAAAGCAGGGATAGATGATCTTAAGAATTTATGATAGGCATCAGTAGCAACTATATCAGAACCACCAACACCAAAAAAATATAAGTGATTAGCTTCTTTTATATAATTAACAGCATTTTGTAAATCTGTTTCATTTAATAATTTTTTTGTGTCAGTTAGTGTTGCGATATTTGAATCAAACACTTTATGGGCCATAGAAAGTAAAGAATCATTTTTTTCGATATTTTCATGAATTGATGTAGTTGCTAAATCATTTTCTTGAATGGCAATTTCCATTTTAAATTCTTTAAAACCACTAAAACCTAACTTTTTAGTAAATTGAAATATGGTCGAATCAGCTACATTTAAAGTTTGAGCTAATTCACTAATTGATTTATATACAAAATCAGAAGGACATTGCAAAATATAATCCGCAATTAATTTTTCCTTTGGACTATAACTGGAATATTGTGATTTTATTTGTAGACGGATATTCATATATACCTCCTTGGAATCTTTTTCTATATCATATCATATATTTTTTAAAACTAAAAACAAACAAAAAAATATTTTTCTAAAAAAACTATTTACAAAAAAATATTTTTTTGTATAATTGAGGTATAAAGAAATGGAGGCGCTATCATATGAAGGTTAACATTATTGGATTAGGAAAAATGGGGTTGAATTTAGCATTAAATTTACAGGAAAATGGCTATCAAGTAATGGGATATGATCTTTCTGAAAGTATGCGAAATGAAGCTGAAAAAGAAGGTGTTATGACTGTTGGAGATTTAGAAAAATTATTATCTACAGATAATTCTGAACAACGTATTACATGGGTGATGGTACCTGCGGGAGATCCTACTGAAAGTACATTAAATACTTTATTAGCAGAATTAAACCCAAACGATATTGTTATTGAAGGTGGTAATTCAAACTATAAAGATTCAATTAGACGAGCTAAATCTTTTGAAGAAAAAAATATTTATTATTTTGACTGTGGTACATCGGGTGGCATGACTGGTGCTAGAAATGGTGGATGTTTCATGATTGGTGGTAATGAAGAAGGATTTAAAGTAATTGAACCAATCTTCAAAGCTATCTCTGTTGAAAATGGTTATTTATATACAGGAGAATCTGGAAGTGGTCATTTCCTAAAAATGATTCATAATGGTGTTGAGTATGGAATGATGCAAGCAATTGGTGAAGGATTCCAAGTGGTAGAACAATCGGACTTTGAGTATGATTTAGAAAGTGTTGCCCGTGTATGGAATAATGGATCTGTAATAAGAAGTTGGTTAATTGAATTAGCTGAAGAGCAATTTAAAAACCAACCACATTTAGAAAATTATAAAGGAATTGCCAATGCATCAGGTGAAGCAAAATGGACAGTTGAAACAGCATTAGAATTAGATGTTCCAGTTCCAGTTATTGCAACAAGCTTATTTATGAGAAATACATCGCAAGAGGAAGATAGTTTCTCAGCAAAAGTTGTTGCTGCTTTGCGAAATGGATTCGGGGGTCATGACTTTATTAAAAATAATTAATTTTTTTTGCAACAAATGGAAACGCTTTATATAAAAAGGAGGAAAACTTATGGAAACATTAAGTGTTATGCAGAGTTTGTTGATTGCTTTGTGGGTTGCAGGTGTAATGTCAAGATGGATGGGCGGAGGTGCAACGTTAACTTTACGCTTCTCACCTCTTATGACTGGTTTGGTAGTCGGTATAGTAATGGGAGATGTTACGCAAGCTATGATTGTAACTGCAGCATTACAAATGATTTACATGGGTGTATTTTCACCGGGTGGATCAATGCCGGCAGAACCATCAATTGCAGCAGCAATAGCAGTTCCGGTAGCTTTATTAGGTAATTTAGAACCAGAAGCAGCGATTGCGGTAGCAGTTCCAGTAGGATTATTAGGAAGTTATTTATATCAATTCCGTTTCTTCATCAACACATTCTTAGGTAAATATACTGATAAAGCTGTTGAAGATTTAGATAGTAAAGCAATTGCTCGTTCTATTATTTGGTATCCAACGATTGCATCATTTATTTTATTTGTACCTTTAGTATTTGTTGCATTATATTATGGAGCTCCAGTAATTGCAGATGTAATTATGGCTCTTGAAGGAACAGTAGTTATTCATATTTTACAAGTAGTAGGTGGCGGATTGGCAGCTATTGGTATTGCAACAACTATCTATGTTATTGGTAGAAAAGACTTTATGGTATTCTTCTTCCTAGCATACTTCTTGAGTGTTGTTTTAAAACCATTAGAAATTACAATGGTAACATATGCCATCTTTGGAGTTTTATTAGCATTAATTTTTGTAAAATCACAACAAGGCGGTACTCAAGTAGTTGTTGAAAAAGAAAAAGCTATGTTAAATGATGATGACGATGATTATGATGATGGATTTTAAATAGAGGAGGTTTTACAATGACTGAATTAAAAGAAAACACAGTGAAAAACGTGCAAGCACCTGAAGAAATCACAACAAAAGATGTTACAAAGGCATATTTAAGATGGCACTTTGCGAATGAAATTCCTCATACCTTTGAAAGATATTTAGCTCCATCATTATTATATGGTATGATGCCCGTTTTAAAAAAATTATATAAAGATGATGAAGCGTTAAAAGCAGCTTATAAACGTCAATTATTATTCTTTAATACACAATTAAGTTGGGGCGGAGGAGTTATTACTGGTTTAATGTCTTCAATGGAACAACAACGTGCGCAAGAAGAATATGAAGGATCAGAAATTTTAATGAAAGATGATTTAATGTACAATACTAAAGCTGGTTTAATGGGAGCTTTAGCGGGAATTGGGGATGCAATTGATTCAGGGACTGTACAGTATATTTTTATCGCCATTGCTATTCCGTGGGCGCAACAAGGTAGTGCATTAGGAGCTTTATTCCCATTTGTATGTTTTGCTCTATATCAAGTTTTACTAGGTGTATTTTTTGCAAGAAAATCATTTGAAATGGGTCAAAATGCAACAGGTTTAATGCAAAATACAGGTATTCAAACAGCTATCGAGACATTATCGGTATTAGGTTTGTTTATGATGGGAATATTAGCCGGAAGTTATGTAAAAGTAAGTTCAAGTTTATCATTAAATATTTCTGGGCGTGAATTTGTTATTCAAGAAATTTTAGATAAAATTGTACCAGGAATTTTACCTTTAGCTGTTGTTATGGGTGTATATTGGTTTTATAGTAAAAAAGGTTTAAAAGTAACACAAGCATTATTATGGTTAACAGGAATTTTAATTGTATTGGCTGGAATAGGAATTTTATAAAAGGAAGTGTAAATAATGGGGATTGTAAATTTAGCACGCGTAGACGAGCGTTTAATTCATGGACAAGTAATGGTAACTTTATCACAAAAAAATGGGGTAAACTCAATATTTGTTGTTGATGATGTTGTTGCAAAAGATAAATTTATGCGTGAATTATATAAAAATGCTGGTAGTCGTACAGGACAAAAAACGATTGTAATTACAGAAGAAAAAGCAAAATTTTATTGGGATGAATACGAGTTTAAAGATTATAATTGCATTTTAATCGCTAAAACAGTTAAAACAATTTATGATTTAGTGGTTCATGGTGTCCCAATGAAAGAATTGAATATTGGTGGAATTGCACAAAAAGATCCTGAAAAAGATATTTTTGCAACTAAATCAGTATATTTAAATAAAGAAGATGCTGAACGCTTAAAAGATTTACACGAAAATTATGGCGTAGAGGATATCTATTTCCAAGCAACACCATCTGCACCAAGAACAGAATTAAAAGATATTTTAGCAAAATTTGACTTATAAAAAGGAGATAATAGGATGCTTACAAAAAATATGACAGATTGGATTTTTAGATATCAATATGTTTATCGTAAAAGATATACTAATAAACAAAAAGAAAAATTTTTACATGCTTTTGTGGCAGACCTATCGCAATTAACAAATCAAATTAAAGTTGTATCATCTGAAGAAGGTGTTACTAATGTATATGTTGGTAATATTCAGAAAGCAAGTAGAGTTATCTGTACAGGATATGATACCCCCTTAGATTTTAAGGGGGATTATCTATACTTTAATCAAAAAAGGTATGCTAAAAAATCATTACAATATTTATATGCTAAATTAGCTATAATTATTACTTTAGGTGGGAGTGTAATTTTTTTAGGTAATAAATTTATTAAGGTACCTTCTTTAGTATCAATTCCATCAGTAGTCATTGCGATGATTACTTTGGTCTATTTTTATTATTTAGGTAAAATTGCTAGAGGTGATAGTAAAAAAAATACAGCAGTTTGTAATACTTTTTCAATAGTTTACTTATTAAATCGTATTAGTAAAGGAATAGAATCTAATGAAGCTTATGCATTTTTAGATGCGACCTATCTAGGTGATAAAGGAAAACAGATGTTGAAAAATGCAAGTAAGAATTCAGTTGAAATTGTACAACTTAATGGGATTGGGGCTTTTGCGCCAATACATTTTGTTAAAATGAAATACGAGGGTAAACAAAAATGGTCTAATATTATTGCGGCACATCTAAAAGAAAATGAAGGTATGCCAGTTTATTATTTAACCTCAAAAGAACTACAAACTAAAATGATTAATAGTACACAATTTGAAGAAGTGGATAATCTATTATATTAAAACAACGATTAGAAAAGAGGCTTGAAAATATGTTAGGAATAGTAATTGTAACTCATGGATCTTTGAGTGAGGGATTAAAAAGTGCGGCTGAGGTTATTATAGGTGGAACTAATAATATGGTAACTGAAAGTTTATTTCAAGGAGATGATGTTCAAGCGTTAGGCGCTAAAATTACCAAAGCTATTGAGCAAGTTGATCAAGGTGATGGAGTAATTGTTTTTACAGATATTGCAAGTGCAAGTCCATATAATCAATCGTTATTAGCAGTTAATCAATTAGATGCTGAAAAGCAAAAACAAATAGCAATTATTGCTGGAGTAAATTTACCAATGCTATTAGAAGGTATTAATCATCAATTGTTGAGTACGCCAATTACAGCTATTCCAGCAGCGATTATGTCACAAGCCGGGGTAAGTTTTGATTATTGGACTGTTGATAAAAGAGTAGAAGATGAAGAAGATGAAGATGATGGATTCTAAACTCTGAAAGGAGCCAAAAATATGAAATGGGCATTTAGGTGGTATGGATCTGAGGGGGACTCAATCCCATTACAATATTTAAAACAAATCCCTGGTTTAAACGGTATTGTTGGGACTTTATTAAATAAGTTACCTGGAGATGTGTGGTCTGTTGAAGAAATTAGGAAACTTAAAACGGATGTAGAAAGTTGCGGCTTAGAATTAGTTGGTATTGAAAGCGTCGCAATTCATGATGCAATTAAAGCAGGGACTAAAGAACGAAATCGTTATATTGATAATTATATTCAAACGATTAGAAATTTAGCCAAATGTGATATTCGATTAGTTTGTTATAGTTTTAAACCGATTTTTGGATGGGCAAAAACTGAATTATTTTACAAAAATGATGATAAAAGTTACTCGTTAGTATTTGATCAAGCTGTTGTAGAAAATATGCCAGCAAGTGAAATGTTTCAATTGATTAGTAGCCAATCAAAAGGGTTTAGGCTCCCAGGATGGGAAGAAGAACGATTAAAAAAATTTAACGATTTGATGCGATTGTATGATGATATTACTGAAGAAGATTTGTTTAATAATTTAAAGTATTTCTTAGAAAAGGTGATTCCAGTTTGTGAAGAAGTTGATGTTCGATTAGGAATACATCCGGATGATCCACCTTGGGAAATATTTGGGTTACCAAGAATTACAAAGAATTTAAATGACTTAAAAAGAATTATTGAAATTGTTGATTCACCATATAACGGTATTACATTTTGTACAGGAGCTTTGGGCGCTAATCCAGATAATAATTTAGTTCAAATGATTTATGAACTTGGTCATCGAATTAATTTTGTTCACTTTAGAAATGTAGGGTATATGGGACACCAAAAATTTAAGGAAACAGCTCATGAAACTAGTTGTGGCTCATTAGATATGTATCAATTAATGAAAGCTTTGGTTGATTGTGGCTTTGATGGTGTTATTCGACCTGACCATGGAAGAAGTATTTGGGGTGAAAGTGCTATGCCAGGTTATGGTTTATACGATCGTGCTTTAGGTAGTGTATATGCTCAAGGATTATATGAAGCTATTTTGAAAGAACGACAAGAATCAAAAGAAAGTATGTGAGTGGATGGAAAAACAAAAGGATTTTGATGATTTGATACAATCGCATCGATTAATTCCACTATATACAGTACACGAATTATCATGTATTGATAGACTAAGTAAAATTTTAATAAAGTCAGAATTGCTTTTAATTGAGGTAGCTTTAAGAACTCCTAAAGCATTGGAAGCCATTAGACTATTATCTAAATCGAAAAAAATATGTGTGGGAGCGGGCACTGTAAGAAGTGTTGATGATGTGAAAAAAGCTGTAACTGCTGGAGCTAAATTTATTGTATGTCCTTCAGTAAATAGTGAAGTGATTGAGTATTGTATTAATAATCATATAGCAGTATATCCAGGGATTGCTACACCAACAGAATTACAGTTAGTATGGCAATATGGATTACGAGTAGCTAAATTTTTCCCAGCAGAAGCATATGGTGGGGTGCCTACAATTAAAGCATTAAGTGGTCCGTATTATGACATGAAATTTTTGCCAACAGGAGGAATCGATTCTCATAATTATCAAGAATATTTATCGTTAGATGCAGTTGCGGCAGTGGGAGGGTCGTTTATTATTTCAGAAAAAATGTTATTTCAAAAGGATGATAGTAGTATTATTGCATATATAACACATTTATTAGAAAATTAAGTAAAATATTCAAATGAAGAAGGTGAGCGTTTGAAAAAAATATCTTTAGTTATTTTCGATATGGATGGTTTGATGTTTGATACCAGTAGAATAGCTTATAAAGGTTATTTGAAAGCAGCAAAAAAATACGGTTTTGAAGTAAACCAAGATATATATAATTATTTGACTGGTCGTAATGAGCAAGATATCATTCATGAATTAACAAATATTTATTCAATTGCTAATGAGAAGGCTATTGAATGGCGTAATGAAATTAATAAATATAAAAAATCGGAAATCAATAGACTAGGACGGGTTTATAAAAAAGAAGGCTTAGTAGATTTGATGAAATATTTTTATAGAACTGAAATCAAAATGTGTATCGCATCATCTTCTCCTAAAGAGTTAATAGATTTATTTTTAGAAATAGAAGATGTTCCTAATCTATTTTATTCAGTATATTCAGGAGGTGAGCTAAAACATAGTAAGCCAAATCCAGATATATTTAGTAATTGTTGTAAAGAATTAGGAATACCAGTTGATGAAACTATTGTATTAGAGGATGCACTCGTAGGTATTCAAGCTGCTAGAGATGCAAATATAGATGTTTATTGGGTACCGGATGATTTATCAGACTTACCAAGTTATGAAGGTACAATTAAAGCTAATTTAAAAATAATTAAAAAAGATTGGAGAAAACCAACAAAACAATTTGCAAGTTTAAAAACAATTGAAAAATATTTAGAGAATAAAGATATAAAAAATATATAGTAATTTTATTATAAAAAAATAATGAATAATTTTGTAAAAATCATGTATGAGAAAACAAAAAAATCAATATCCCCCTTAAGTAGACAAGGTAAATAACCTAATCTATTGAGGGGGATTTTTTGGCTCTTTGTCAAATAGGGTTGATGGAGTGGAAATAGAGATCATACAGTATTATCTGTATGATTTCTTTTTTTACTTTTTTATTGTATATTTCCATCATTAAAAAAATTTAGTGCTCAAGTGAGTACAGTTCCTATAATTATCAGCTGAGTGTAGTAATGCATGTTTTTTGTTGTTTTAATTGCATAAATAGTTATTATGTTACGATAT
>NZ_FOGF01000022.1 GCF_900111135.1 Granulicatella balaenopterae
GAAAGAGAAGCGAACCTTGACTACTGAATGATTAACTCTTTATTTTTTTAAAAGCCAATAAGCACATAAAAAATAGGATCAATGATTTTACTCATCAACCCTATAAATTATAGAACCATTTAATATTTAACGTGGAGAAACAAATGCCCTAACGCATATCTAAATGCGTAGGGTATTTGTTTTTATAATTATTTGTTGATTTATAATCAAAATTGACCCACTAGAATTACGAGCAAAGACTGGTGTATAAAAGGATAGAACAGGTAGAGCTGGGTCAAAAGTAAGTGTAAAAATTAAGAATGATGAATACAATTGATCCACCTTAAAAATATTATAAGCAGCTGTCAGGAAAAGGAAGCTTGCGTCAATATAAATTCACCATTTCTGTCAATATAAAATCACCACTTACGGCAATATAAATATCACCACTTTTGTCAGTATAAAGTAACCAATTATGCAAATCATTTCGTAGCTGCTAATATTAATGGTTGGAATAAGGTGGAATGTAACTAAATCACTGTAACCGCTAAATAATATATATTTTGTCCATGTTATTCAGAGATTGGCCTGTGTTATAATTATATATGCGAATAGTTCGATATTTTTAGCTATAAAAAGGAATTATTTAGATAAAAAAGAATTTGCTTAGGTGGGGACACTTGAGCTTTTTGTATATATAGAGCAGATGAATGGAGGAAGAAGATGTTTGGAATAGATTATGATACATGGCTATCAGTGTGTGATATATATTTTGGTATTAAAAGTGGAACGAAAAAAGCTTACTTACAATATTATCCATTTGAAAAATTAACAAAATCTAACGTTGAAAAAATAAAGAGTGAAGAATTTTTTGACCAGAATATAAAATACGGATCGTTTGTTCAAATAGAGGAATACATGTATCAAACAAAACACTATTTACAAAAAAAGGATTCAAGTTTTAGGGATGCATACCTAATTTCACCTATTTTATTTTTAGTTTTACAATGTATTGGTAAAAAAATACATGATAATTATGATTTGAAATTATTACAGAATAGATATGTTTTTTATGCAGGTAATTATAGTGAAATGAAGGCAACATATAAAAAAGAGTATGATAATTTTTATAAAGGAATTAATGATAGCTGTGAATATTATCAATATTTTATAAAGACTGATATTTCTAATTTTTTCCATAATATAGATATAGATATTTTAATAAAACAAATTGATGAAAAATGTAATAAAACAGGTAGAAATTCAAAAATTGTTTTTTCACAAAATGAATTATATCAATATAAAAAGCTTTTAAGTTATTGCGGTAATGGTAAGTATCCTTTAATAGAAAATAGTATGGCTACATCATATCTAGCTTCTGTCGTATATTTAGAAAAAACAGATTGTAAGCTATACGAGTATATAAAAAATAAAGTACCTGAAATTGAGGATTTCCAAATATTTAGATATGTTGACGATATGTATATTCTATTTAATTCAGAAAGTGATTCATATCACTTGAAAAGAATATATAATAAAATTGAAAAAGAATATTCTTCTATATTAAGAGAAGTTAGATTATCCATAAACAGTAGTAAATGTGAGATTAAATCTACTAAAGACATAGACGAAGAGTTAAAAAGATCATTATATGATGAGTATGTCTATGGAGAAAAATGTAATATTGCAGACCTATTTCAAGATACATTACTAAAATTTTTAAGGAAATTGAATAATAAAATTAGCAAGGAGAATATTACAGTAGATGAATATAATGAATTAATTAATGAAGTTTTTGGGTTGCCGAATGTTGAATATAAACCAAATGAAGTATTTAATTATTATGTGTATAATAGCCAGATACTGAGTTCAGAAGAGTGTGAAGAAATTGATAAGCTAGTAAAAAACGATATTTCATTTATTAGTTTGGATACTAAACGATTAACAGTACTTATATTAAAAACAAAAAATGGGAAAGCAATCAAATCAGTATTAAATAAATTATTTAATAAATCAAAAGCTGGAAATTGGAATTGTTTTGACACAGCAATTGCAAATGCTTATTTAATTCAGAGAGGCTTCGGACATGAAGATTTACTACAAGCTGTATCAAAACATGATAATGCATTATATAAATGGTATTTGGGAAATTGTATAAAAGTTTGGTTGCAAGACATTGAACAGTATAAACGTATACCAATTATAGGGACGGATTGGAAAACAAATTACTTATATTTTATGTATTTGTGTGAGAATAAAAAAGGGAATTACATGACAGCATATGCATATTATAAAAATTATTTCGATAGGATGACGGCTAGAATAGACTGGTATTTTTATGATAATTACGATAAACCAAATTATAAATTATTTTATAAAAAAGGTGAACTTAAAAAATTTTATAGCGGAAGCCATGAATTAGCAGATGAAATAATAGAGGAGACTTGTAAAATTCGTAACTCAAACCCTTTATCTCATGCAAGTGCAGGTATGATTGATAAAGATACTACAACTAAAGAAATAAAGGAATCTATTAAAGCACTAGATATGTTAATGAATCAAAAAATAAATCAAAACATAGAAAGTCTAGATATTAGAATAATTAAAGATGAAAGGTAGGTGGTTATATTAATGTCTAACAAAAACGAAGAAAATAGTAGTGAAGAACACAATAAGATAGAAAGTTACTTCACCAAAAAGCATAAGGTATATCCATTAGCGCAAACATTGAAGTTAGTAGTTGTAATTACAGCTATAGCGTTGTTTATCGACATCCAAAACTATCCGTCTATTTTGATAGATAAGTTTGAGGTGACAACTTTTGGGTTAGCTATAGTGACTGTATTCGTTATTATAAGCATTACTGCATACGAAGATGGTCTTCATAAACAACTGACATTACCATTTATTAACCGACTAGATTATTTAATGGCAATTTGCGGTGAAGCAGGCTTATTATATTTATTTAGTAGTTGGTTAATTGAGGTAATAGGCATAACTTATAATGAATCAGATAGCTGGAGTAATGAATTATTGGCTTGGGATTATAAGAGTTGGATTGCGCTAGTTGTCTGTGCAATAAGTTTTATAATATTGAAAAAAAGATATTCTATAATAACCATCAATGAACAGAAACAACAATCAACTAATCAAAATAAGATAGTATATGATTTTGAAAAAGTGTATTCAGGCGGATTATCGATACCTAAAGGACAACGGTTTATTATTAGCGATGAGGAAGCTCCAAATGATTTATTTGGTAGAGCTAGACTGATTAATCACTTAGAGTCACTGATTGCTAGTGGAAGTGCTAATGATGGTTGTGTGATTAGTTTGCAAGGTAAATGGGGTGCTGGTAAGACAACATTAGTTAATAATGTTAAGGAAAAGGTTATGGAAAGCCATGATGAAAGTGATGAGAAAATCATTTGGATAGATGAATTTGATCCTTGGAATTACAAAGATGAAGAAGCACTGGTAACGAGTTTATTAGATGCTATTATAAAGCGGACGGGAATTCACTATCAATCTAGTTATTTTAACAAAGCAGCATCGACATTAGCTAAGTTGATTTTAAAAACTGATAGTAATGCTATAGATGATATTTTCAGAAAAGATATCACGCTTAAAGAATTTAAAAAGCGAATTAACGATTGTCTAAAAGATAGTAATAAAAAGGTTGTTATGGTTATTGATAATTTAGACCGTATTGATGAAGAGAAATTAATCTTAATATTTGATGTGATTGGTAATCATTTGAAGTTTGATAATGTTACCTATCTTTTACTATTCGATCACGAAAGAGTTGGAGATGTTTTTGAGAGTCGACCGCATTTAGGCTATGAATATGTTAATAAGATCATCACTATTCCAATAACCTTACCTAAATTAGATAATACAAAGGCTAAAGAAGTATATGGCACAGCATTGGATAATATTTTTAAAGCATATAACCTTGATGAAAATATTGGAGAATACGATGCCTTGCTCGATACAATGCTAACCTTATAAATAAACCCACGAAACTTCAAACAATTCTTAAACTCAGGAGTCATTCCATTCTGTGCCGAAAACTATGGCTTATATTTAAGAGACTTGATTTATCTATCTTTTATCAAGCAATTTAATTATGAGTTGTACGAGGAGATATATAGGAATAAGGAACAATGCGTAGAGCCACTTACGGTTGATGATATTTCTTATAATAGAATTAATAAAAAAGAAAATATGTATATTTTTCGATACATAACAAATTTACAAGAAACGGATAAATATTGTAAATTTAAGAGAGTTTTAGATGAGTTATTCCTAAGCGATGAGGGAACTGATTGGACAAAAAAAGTAGATTTAGTTTTAAGAAAAATGAGTATTAAAAATAAAGATATGTTTACAGTATATTTTTCATTAACTGATAATATTGAAACAGATATGTTTATACGTACTAAGGATTTTATAGAAAATTTTAATCAAGAATTATGTTATGAAGATCGAAAGCAACTCTTTAATAAATGGATGTATAGGGATGATTTTATTAATGAAAATATATTAGGGGAATTTTTATATTTAAACTTATATAAGGTTATAGATAAACATACTTTATTAAAGGTTATGTGGGATAATATTGGAAAGGTATATGATAATAGTCCTATTAGAAAGAATCACTTTTTTTCAGAAACGATCGCAATATTGTTAGATACACTGAACTTTGAAGAGTTTTGTGGATTTGTTAATAATAATTATGATTATAAGAAAGCGGCACATATATATGCTGTTGTTGGGGAATTAAATGCAATGAGTACGGTAGATGAAGGTACTAGTTGTTTACAAAAGAGTAATTATTTAGAACAGAAAGCAATGGAAATGAGTGAAGATATATTTAATAATCGAATCAATATATTTGATGAAGCATACTATATGGTGCAAAATTTATCGTGGTTATTTAAATATAATATTGATAAAAAAGATCAATGCGCTGAGTATATTCGTTTTTTATTAAAGGAAGATAATCGCAATATTTTTAAAATCTTGTATGAAGCAGTAGAATGTCGTGAGTCAAATAATGATGTTTATAACTATAAAATTAACTATAATAGTGTAGATTTAGTTATCAATAATGATGTACTTGACGAAGCAATGAGTAAAGTAGAACCACAAACAGAAAATGACCAAATTATCTATGAGCTATATCAATTATATAAAGTTAATAAAAATAATGTTGATATGAGTTCAACAACACCTCACGTCAGCAGTAAACACTTATTAAAGTATTAATTACTAACACATTCTAGCTACCAATTAATTTTGGTGGCTGGTTTTTATATTGGATAAGTTTTTTATGATGCACTCACACCAGGTCTAGCGATTTCGCTGGGCCTTATTTTTATGTTCTGAATTATTGATGAATACAGTTAACTCATATGGAGTGCACCTAGTTGTTGCGACGAGTGCTGTTGCTATGTGTATGGGTGGGTCAAAAGTAAGTGTAAATAATAGGAATGATAGATACAATTAACCCACACAAAAAATCTATAAGCAGCTAGTAGGAATAGGAAACTTGTGTCAATATAACAGTAACCAATTATGTCAATTTAATACATACAATTGAATTCGTAGTGTAAAGTTGGTTTTCAACATTAAAGTCGCACTATTCAAGGGGAATGATGTCGTTAAAAAGATATAATTATGGAATTTTGCTATAATTAACAGATATTTTCCTTTTTAATATAGATTAGTGCTATAATAGTTGTAAGCGTTTGATATCGTTTTTAGGAGGTATTGTTTTATGAGTACTAAAAGAGAGCATAAAGGGAATAGTCTGATTGCTTTTCCTGATGAATTTATTGTGGTTGATATAGAAATGACTGGTCTAATGTCATATGATGATATTATTGAGGTAGCTGCAGTGAGATATAAAGATGGCGCTAAGGTTGATCAGTTTCAAACTTTAGTCAAGCCTTATGATGATTATGTAGATAGTGATGAATGCGGTAATCCATCCAAAGAGTATGTTGGCGCTCATTTCCAAAGGTACAAAAGCGATTATCAAAATAAAACAATTTTAGATAAAGATATCCGATAAGTAGTTTACATAATAAAAGAATCTAGTAGCAAAGTAGTTGTGTTTGAAGATTTTGAAGACACGACAAGATTTATTATATTACGAGAATTGAATTTTCTAATGAATGCAAAATGACAAAAAAATACAGACGGAGGAATCAGAATGAGTGAAGAAGAAAAGAAGGCGATGGATGAACTAATTAAATTTTCAAAAAAATGGATGAAAAAATTCAATGAAGAAAAATTAATTTTTTCAGGGCAGGAAATTAAAGATATAGTAGGATTATCTGAAAGAATATATGGTGGAATATACAAAGAAGATAATATAGATTATGATCCGGATTCATCACCATTTGCATGGAAGTACTATCATACCATGTATTCTGAATTAATATCATGGACAGATAACGAAAATAAAACAGATAAAAAATATTACAGAAGAGAAGGGATTAGAAAAATTGCTGTATTTTCTTTGGGAGTTAATCATACTTTGCAACAAATTAAATATCAAGAATATTCTGAAGAAAACGATACTAGTTCATTAAAATATGGTGGGGATTGTGCATTTAATTTTAATAACTTAAAATATGCTAGATTTTTAAAACTTGTTAATAATAAAGATTTATATAATAAATTAAATTTCTGTGCTATGATGCATCATTCACCGTTCAATTTTTCATTAATGCCAAGAACAGGTAATTTGAATAATGCGAAAGGAACTGGGACGATAGATTAGATATATTTTTGTTTAGATTAAATGAATTTTATGAAGTTGTGAATGAAAAAATAATTCAAGAAAGTAATCTTATGGCTTTAAAAAGAATTAGTAATACAATATTATCTAAATCAACTGTAGGAAATTTCCCTTCAATTTTAGAATTTCTATTAGATGTACAAGGGGATGAAGTGGAAAAAACATCAAATACTATAAAGGAAACAAAAGAAATACAAGTAGGTACTCGTAATTACGTCAAACTATTTTATCCATGGGTAAATGATGAGTTACTTGAATCGCTTGTTGAAAACAGCCAACATCCAATTACAAGTGCTAAGGAGTTAAATGCCTACATGGATCTTGCAATTAAGTATTGGACTGCAGCATCAGAATATTATAACGAGCATTTATAGGATTCAATTGTAGGGAAAATATTTTTTTAAATACATGTTATAATAACTAATATTTTTTAATTAGATTCAGTAATATTACAATATCTTATATTGTATAGTCAGTTTGGGACGTAAAGGATTAATAGATATCAAGATAATATAGAATTATAAGGATATAATAAATATTTTTACTAAAATCAAAGAAAATTTTGATTTTATTGATAATAATAGTTGAAATTTCAGATTACATGGCATATTATAATAATTAACAGAACCCAACACGCCTCTGTCTAACACGCGGACCAAGTTGGGTCATTTTTTTGCGATTTTTAGCTATATTAGAAAATCGCTTTGATGTGAGTTGAGATTTTCAATAGAACGTTGTAAAATAAACAAAGATCAATCACCCCACATAAAAAGAAATTTCTTTATTAAGATATTTCCGAACGTGGGGCTTTTTTTTGTATAAAAAAAAGAGTTGATGGGATGCTCGGTTCCGCACTGATATCTAGTGGGGCACATCTTTCATCAACTCTGGCTTTTTCCCGTAAAAGCTAGCCTGATGAACTAGCTAGTGTGGGTGATTTTTCATCCCCATCTTCTAATCGTTAGCTTAAGTGGTGACTGGTTCACCGATAGGGTTGCCATAGGTGTTGTAGCAACTGCTATGGCGATATATAGGGGGCGAATGGATGTGTTAAGGTAGGTCAAGAGTATTTAGCAATCTACAGGAAATTTTTTTGATATATGTTCGAGATAAGCGTTCTAGGTAAAGGTATACAATACAAGGTTTACATAATAAAAGAATTCAGCAGCAACCTTTTTGTGTTGGAAGTTTTGGATAGTTTTACTGACAGGGAACATTTATGCAGTTAAGTGAACCATTTTTTTGTTAATGCGAAATGTCAAGGCTGAATTACTTTTAGAAAAGATAGGTAATGTCTTTAGTGCTTGTTGTTATGCTATATAGCAGTGGGTCAAAACTATTCATCAAAGTTGAGGATTTTGTTTATGGTTTGATAGAGGCTCTATAGGTGAATGATAATAGTTTTTATCGTAAAAAAATGATGATGTTAGCCACCATACTAGCATCGTTTTTTTTTTTTTTTTTATTTGTTGCATGTTATTTAAAGTTCATAAATTTATTAATAATAGAAACTTAACGTTAAATTTTGGCTTTTAGTTATCATATTTTTTCTTTTTTTAATTTAGTGTGTTTGTTGATTTGACGGTGGTTTTGGAAGTTTTTTTGTGAAATAAGTTAATCGGTTAGTAAATAATAGTTGCAAGTTAACGTGTTAACGTGTAGAATGTGGTTAAGCACTTACAAAGTGATGAATTTACTAATGATAAATATAAGGGGTGTTAATGTGAAACGTGTAGCAAATTTATTAGCATTAGAAGAATTAGGTGTAATTGCCGTAGTTCGTGGTAAAGATAAGGAACAGGCAATTAAGTCTAGTGAAGCCATTATTAAGGGTGGTATTAAAGGGATTGAGGTGACGTTTACTGTTCCTAAAGCAGAAGAAGTTGTTCGTGAATTGGCCGAAAAATATATTGATGATCGTTCGGTTATTATTGGGGCGGGGACAGTATTAGATGCGGTGACGGCTCGTATTGCTATTTTAGCAGGTGCGCAATTCATCGTTAGTCCAACTTTTGATTTAGCGACTGCTGAGATTTGTAATTTATTCCAAGTACCTTATTTACCAGGTTGTATGACAATTACAGAAATGAAAGATGCCTTAAAAGCGGGTGTAGATATTATTAAATTATTCCCTGCTAATACTTTTGAACCAAAAGTCGTAAAAGCCTTTAAAGCACCATTACCACAATTAAATATTATGCCAACTGGTGGAATTAATTTGACCAATATGAAAGACTGGTTTGATGCTGGGGTTGTTGCGGTAGGTGTTGGTGGCAATTTGTTAGTGCCAGCCGATCATGGTGATTATCATCAAGTAGAGTTAAACGCTAAGGAATATGCAGATTGTTATCAAAGTATTGTGGAGAGTAGAAAATGAAAATTATTACATTAGGCGAAATTATGCTACGTTTGTCAACATCATCTAGCAGAATTATAAATGCTACGAGTTTTGATGCCTGTTATGGTGGTGGGGAAGCTAATGTTGCTATTTCACTGGCAAATTTTGGTCATGAAACCTATTTTATGAGTGCTGTGCCTAATAATTTTTTAGGAGAAGCCGTTAAGCAACATTTACACACCTATCAAGTATCCACTGAATATTTACTTGAAGAAGGAGAGCGTTTAGGGACATATTATTTAGAGAATGGTCATGGTAATCGTTCTTCTCAAGTAATTTATGATCGCGCTGGTTCAAGCTTTGCAACAATCAAGCAATTGGCGTGGAATCTAGAAGGAATGTTTGATCAAGATACATTGTTTCATATTTCAGGTATTGTACCTGCTTTATCGAAGGAATGGCAACAATTAACATTAGAGATTATAACGGCTGCCAAATCTTCAGGAGCTACTATTAGTTTTGATAGTAATTACCGTTCAAAATTATGGAGTCAAAAAGAGGCAGGCCATATGATGAAACAGATTTTACCATTAGTAGATTACTGTTCATTAGGGATATTAGATGCTAAATATTTATTGGAAGTAATTCATCCTGACGAAGAAGTAGCGTTAGGTGATTGCTACAAAATCATTCAATCTCATTATCCTAATTTAAAAGTAATGTATTCAACAAAAAGAATTGTGAAATCAACCAATCATCATCAATTAACAGGATATATCTTCCATCAAGGAGAATTATATCAATCAAAAGAATATGATATTGATGAAGTGGTTGATAGAGTAGGTGCAGGAGATGCATTTGCTGCAGGAGTCTTACATGGCTTGCTACAAAATTATTCTTATCAGGAAACCATTGATTTTGCAACAGCCGCTTCAGTACTGAAGCATACTGTATTTGGTGATTGCAATCAATTTAGTGCAAGTGAAGTAAGTGCTTTTTCGCAACAAGAAGTAGGAAAAATTAATCGATAATATTAGGAGGAATTAGCATGCAAGAAATGGAAACAAGATACACACACAGCCCAGAGGATATTCGTCACTATTCAACAGACAAATTAAGAGAAGAATTTTTGGTAGAAGAAGTATTCGTACCAGGAAAGATTGCTTTAACGTATACACATAATGATCGTATGATTTTTGGTGGAGTAACACCAACAACTAAAGAACTAGAAATTCAATTATCAACTGAATTAGGGGTTGATTATTTCTTAGAAAGAAGAGAATTAGGAGTTATTAACATTGGTGGTGAAGGCTTTATTGAAATCGAAGGCGTGAAAGAACCAATGAAAAAACAAGATGGTTACTATATTGGTAAAGGCACTAAACATGTAGTCTTTAGCTCAGTTAATCCAGAAAATCCTGCTAAATTCTATATTAGTTCAGTACCAGCTCATCATGTTTATCCAAATGTGAAAATTAGTATTGATAGTATTAATCCTTTAGAAGCAGGTGAGCCATTAACATTAAATGAGCGCAAAATTTATCAATATGTTCACCCAAATGTATGTGAAAGCTGTCAATTGCAAATGGGCTATACAATTTTAGAACCAGGTAGCGCTTGGAATACGATGCCATGTCATACACATGAACGTCGTATGGAAGCTTATGTATACTTTGATATGCAAGATGATACGACTGTGTTCCATATGATGGGCAAACCTGACGAAACAAAACACTTAGTAATGCAAAATGAACAAGCTTGTATTTCACCAAGTTGGTCAATTCACTCAGGCGTTGGGACAAGTAATTATTCATTTATCTGGGCAATGTGTGGGGAAAATATCACCTATACAGATATGGATATGGTTAAAATGGAAGACTTAAAATAAATTATTAATTAAATGGAGGATAATAGAATGAATCATACAGAAGATATCTTTTCACTAGAAGGTAAAATCGCCTTAGTTACGGGTGCGGTTTACGGGATTGGTTTTGCGATTGCAGAAAGTTTTGCATCAAAAGGCGCTACAATTGTTTTTAATGATCGTACTGAAGAAGGCGTGGCTCGTGGTTTAGCAGCTTATAAAGAAAAAAATATTACAGCATATGGCTATGTATGTGATGTGACTGATGAAGATGGCGTTTTAAATATGGTAAAACAAATTGAAGAAGAAGTTGGGATTATTGATATCTTAGTAAATAATGCCGGTATTATCAAACGTATTCCAATGATTGAAATGAGTGCAGCTGACTTTAGACAAGTTGTTGATGTTGACTTAAATGCACCATTTATTATGAGTAAAGCGGTTATTCCTGGAATGATTAAAAATGGTGGCGGTAAAATTATTAATATTTGCTCAATGATGAGTGAATTAGGACGTGAGACAGTATCTGCTTATGCTGCGGCTAAAGGTGGATTAAAAATGTTAACCAAAAATATTGCCTCTGAATATGGTCAATATAATATTCAATGTAATGGCATTGGACCTGGTTATATCGCTACTCCTCAAACAGCTCCATTAAGAGAATTACAAGAAGATGGATCAAGACATCCATTTGATCAATTTATTATTGCGAAAACACCTGCTGAACGTTGGGGTGAAACAGAAGACTTACAAGGACCAGCTATTTTCTTAGCAAGTAAAGCTTCTGATTTTGTAAATGGTCATATCTTATATGTAGATGGTGGTATTTTAGCTTACATTGGTAAACAACCATAATCATAAACAATAAGCAAGTTTGCAGCTGTGATGAGTTGCACTTGCTTTTTTTAACGAAAATAGGAAGGAAGATAAAGATGACAATTACAATCACATTATTTGATAAAGAGGGACATATCCGCAATGGACAAAATGACTATGATAAAGTGCCAACAGTCATGACTAAAACAGAGGAAGATTTTGCTTATCTATCAACTCAGGAATTGGTATATGAAGAGGGCGATTATTTTAAGATTGAAACCGATAAAGAAAATAGTTTTGTAGTCGTTCGATTAGATGAATCATTAACAGAAACAGTAGTATTTATTAAAGATAAGCAATGGCTTTATGAAATACCTTTAAATGAAAAACGAGTAAAAGCGCGTTCTGACGTAGCCTTTAAAGGACATAAGCATTATATTAGTGTTCGTTATGCAAAAGATTTTGAGATTAATCAATATATGAATTTATCACGCAATTCTCATGATTTAAATGAAGAATCAGGTGCTTATCCTCATGCTTATGCTAATGTAGAGACACGTAATGATGCAACATTTTTTGCTTGTAATGCAATTGATGGTGTTTATGCGAATAATAGTCACGGTGCCTATCCTTACCAAACTTGGGGGATTAATCAACAATTGGATGCTGAGGTAACGATTGATTTTGGTCGTAAAGTGGCAGTTGATATGATGGACGTAACATTGCGTTGTGATTTCCCTCATGATAGTTATTGGACACAGGCAACCGTTGAATTTTCAGATGGCTCAGAAGAAATTATTCACCTAGAAAAAATTCATACTCCACAAAACTTTACTTTTACAAAGCGTGTTGTTGAATGGGTTAAATTAAAAGATTTAATTCAAGATACAGATGAATCACCATTTCCAGCCTTAGCTCAATTAGATATTTATGGTACTAATTGTTTATAATAATGTAAAATTAACGGGATTGAGTTGATATTTGTAACGATAACGTTATAATTTAGAAGTAAACTATTTTAAATTGGAGGAATCAGCATGATACCAAAATATGAACGTATTAAAAGAGATATCATTGCTAAAATTAATGAAGGCGTTTTTAAACCAGGAGATAAAATATATTCTGAAGGTGATTTAAAAAAGAAATACTCAGTTAGTAATACTACTGTTGTAAAAGCTTTAAATGATTTAGTGAATGAAGGTTTATTAGTAAGAAGACAAGGTGAAGGGACTTTTGTAAGACGTCAATTATTGCAACGAAAAGTTTTGTTTAGTGAGTTAACCCCTCATACTGCAGAAGAAAAACATGTGATTGAAGAAGTCATTACAACAATTTCTGAACCTTATCAAGATAAAGTAATTGCCAAAAAGTTAGGTAATAAAAGTGGTAAAAAAAATATTATTAAGATTCAACAATTAGGTTTAATTAATGGTAAGAGTTGGAAGGTCTTAAATCGTTATGTTTTGGCAAGTATGTTATCGACTCAAGCAATTAAGCGTTTAGAGAATGGGGCGAGTTTGTCAAAAGAATTGCATTTAAGTGATCATATGACGATTTTGCCTGCTGAAATGTCTATTAAGTTTATTGTGATTAATAGAACTTCGCATATTTTTACAGCTTTAAATGAAGCGAATGATGAATTAGATGATAAAGATGATTTAGCAGTAGTCTATCTAGAGAAGTTAACGTCTAATTTGGAAGGACGCGAAATTGAATATACAGAAATTTATTTATTACCTGAGTATTATCAAATTGATATTATTTTGGATTAAATGCTGATACAGATGATTTATAAAGTAACCGTTTTTGATAACGGTTATTTTTTTGCGTATTTTTAGCGGAAAAATTCATAAAAAATTAATAAAATGTTGCGATAATAAAAGAAGGAACTTAACGTGTTAATGTGTTAAAAAACGGTATGTTCAAGCTTAGCAATTAGAAAAATAAAAAAACTTAACTTAACGTGTTAATTTGCTAAAAATATTCAAAAAAACGTTTACAAAGCGCTTAGTATAGTGTATTATATAGACATAGCCAGTTAACGTGTTAAGTTACTAAAAGATGGTTATAGAAAGGGATATGTCATGAAAAAGGTAAAACATGAATCTTTGTTATCGAGTGAACGATATTTGAATAATGGCTTATTAACGGAAGCAGATATCGATTGCGCGATTCAAAAATGTATTGAAAAAGTAGATAAAAATATGACAAAATTAGGGGAATTATTTCCAACCCCAGCTACAAGTAATAATGCTTATCAACCAATGAAAAACACTGAATGGACAAATGGTTTTTGGACAGGAATGTTATGGTTATGTTATGAAATAACTTCAGATGATAAGTATCGTGTATTAGCAGAAAAAAATGTTCAATCTTTCTTAGAACGAATCGAACAAAATATTGAAGTTGAACACCATGATTTAGGTTTCTTATATAGCATTTCTTGTGTCAGTGCATATAAGTTAACTGGTAATGAAGACGCTAAAAAAGCAGCTCTATTAGCCGCTGATAAATTAAGTAGTCGTTATCAAGAAAATGGTCAATTCATTCAAGCTTGGGGTGAATTAGGAGCAAAAGATAATTATCGTTTAATTGTAGATTGCTTACTAAATATTCCATTATTATATTGGGCTGAGGAAACTACGGGGAATCATTATTATGGTGATATTGCAAGAAAACATTATCAATCAACTATTAATAATGCGATTCGTGACGATGCTTCAGCATTCCATACTTTCTATTTTGATCCAGAAACAGGATTACCATTATACGGTAAGACTCGTCAAGGGTATTCAGATGATTCTAGTTGGGCTAGAGGACAATCATGGTTAGTATATGGTATTGCTTTAAACCATTCTTATGATGAAAATCCAGCTAATATCGAATTATTCGAATCTATCACAAATTATTTCTTAAATCGTTTACCGGAAGATTTTGTTAGTTATTGGGACTTAATTTTCCAAGATGGTTCAGGTCAATCAAAAGACTCATCTGCTACGGCAATTGCGGTATGTGGAATGAACTTAATGAACCAATTTATTCCAGAATCGAACTCTCATAAATTAATTTATAAATATGCACAACATGCGATGCTTGAAAGTCTAATGAACTCTTATACAGATGAATTGACTGATGGTATAACAGCATTGATTAATGAAGGAGTTTACTCATGGCATTCTGGAAAGGGGGTAAATGAAGGGAATATCTGGGGAGATTATTTCTATCTAGAGGCTTTAGTAAGATTTAAAACAAATTGGAAAATGTATTGGTAGGAGGAATTATAATGGAAAAACCAAACATAAAAATGGTACGTGTTGACGAACGTTTAATTCATGGACAAGGACAATTATGGATTAAAAGTTTAGGTGTAAATTTAGTTATTTGTGCCAATGATAAAGTTGCTGAAGATGAGATGCAACAAACATTAATGAGCGCAATTGTTCCTAAAGAAGTTGGCTTACGTTTTTGGTCTGTTGAAAAGACAGCAAAAGTTATTTGGAAAGCAGCTCCACATCAAACAATTTTCGTTTTAGTATCAAATGTTGAAGATGCAAAACGTCTATGTGATTTAGGTTTCCCAATGGATGAATTAAATATTGGTAATATCCACGCAGCAGAAGGTAAAGAAAAAATTTCTCAATTTATCTATCTTGGTCAAGAAGATAAAGACGCTTTAAAAGCATTAGAAACAGAATATCATGTATCATTTAATACAAAAACTTCACCAGTTTCAAATGATGGGGTACAGTATATTGATGCATTAGTAAAAGCTATTCACTAAAAAAACATTAAAAAGGAGAAATTAATATGGAAATTACATTAGTACAAGGTATATTAATTGGATTGGTAACAGCATTTTGTTACTCAGGTATGTTATTAGGGATTTATTCAAACAGAGCATTAGTTATGGCATTTTTTGTAGGTGTTATTTTAGGAGATTTACCAACTGCTTTAATGTTTGGTGCATTAGCTGAATTAGCTTATATGGGATTCGGTGTAGGTGCTGGTGGTACAGTTCCTCCTAACCCTGTAGGACCTGGGATTGTCGGAACAATTATGGTTATTACTTTGAAAAATGAAGGGATTACACCTGAATCAGCATTAGCATTATCATTCCCATTTGCAGTATTATTCCAGTTTGTAACAACAGCTTTATATACTGTATTTGCAGGTTCTACTGACTGGTCTAAAAAAGCTATCGAAAAAGGTCAATTTGGTAAATTCAAATTAATCGCACATTCTACTTATTTAGGTTTAGCAATTATTGGTTTCATTATTGGGATTACAGCAGCACTTAGCTTACCAGCTTTAAGAATGTTTGTTGAAGCTTTACCGCAATGGTTAATCAGTGGATTCTCTGTAGCAGGTGGTTTGATCCCAGCAATTGGTTTTGCAATGATTTTATCTGTAATGTTGAAGAAAGAATTAGTTCCATATGTATTCTTAGGTTATGTATGTGTAGCTTACTTAAAATTACCAACAATGGCAGTTGCTTTGGTAGGTACAGTATTTGCATTAATCGTATATTATGGAAAAGGAACTACAGAACAAGTTGTTGAAAAAGCAGCAGTTATCGACGAGGAGGACTACAGCAATGGAATCTAAAGGACAAAAATTAACTAAAAAAGATTATTTCAAAACATCTCTACGTTCATATTTTTTACAAAATGGATTTAACTATACAACTTATCAAGGTGTCAGTTATTTAAATGTCATTATGCCTGCCTTAAGAAAAATCTATAAAAATGATGAAGATAAATTAAAAGAAACAGCAATTGCTAACTTAGAGTTCTATAATACTAACCCTCATATGTTACCGTTTATTACAAATATTCAATTAGCAATGTATGAAGATGATCAAGAAATTGAAGATGTTCGTAGTATTAAAATGGCGTTAATGGGACCTTTAGCAGGTATTGGGGATTCTATTGCGCAATTTGGATTAGCACCATTATTCTCAACAATCTTTGCAGGTTTAGCATTAGATGGTTTAGGATTTGCGCCAATGGGTTATTGGTTTGCAATGTTAATCTCAATGTTTATCATTAAAGTTTTGATGGGTCACTTAGGATACAAATTAGGTACTGGTGCAATTAAAACATTAAGTGCAAAAATCGGTAAAATTTCAGAAGCTGCAAGTATTGTTGGGGTAACGGTTATTTCTGCATTAGCAACTTCATTTGTTAAGGCAAAAATCGCTATTGAATATGCAACTACTGTAACTGTTGGTGATGAAGTAGGCGAAAAAATTGTTTCTATTCAAGAAGTATTAGATAAAATTATGCCTAACTTATTACCAGTTATCGTAACTTGTGTTGTATTCTACTTATTAAAAAATAAAAAATGGAATACATATCAATTATTACTATTATTATTTGCTGTTGGTATCTTAGCTTCAGTAACAGGTATCTTAGCTTAATAATAGTTGAAAAGGGCGTGTGAATATGAAGTTATTAACAGAATATCAATCACGTGTCTCTTCTAATGAATTTATAAATAAGATCAATAAAAGTTCAAGTAATTATTTACTTGGACTTTTTGATAGATGTGGTTATTTGTTGGAAGATAATATTGTATTTACGGATGCGTTGGATATGGAAGCTTGTGATACGAGTTATTCTTTGTCTCGTTATAAATGGAAATCAAGTCCCAATAATGATGATGAATGGATTTTTATGTTAAGTAGGCAAGGATTTTTAGTGGATTTAGCTATTGCGTATCATTTGACGGCGGATGAACGATATCTAGCGAAGTGGAAGGAATTAATTTTTTCTTTTATTAAACAAGAGGGAACGGCATCTGATTTGAATCAATTGTGTTGGAGACCGTTAGATAGTGGTTTACGTTTATCTAATTGGATAAAAAGTTTAGTGTATTTACCGCAAGATGGATTTAGTGAAGCTGAATGGCTGGCGTTACAAGAAGCGATTTCCTATCATCTTTATTATCAAAGGGAGACTTTTGTTAGTAAGTATTTATTGAGTAATTGGGGTGTATTAGCTCTTTGTGGTGTGGCGATGTATCAGATTTTGGCAGATGATGTTTGTGAGGATGATGTATTATGGCAGATATTAAGTGACCAGTGGGAATTGCAGTTTACAAATCAGGGTACTCATTGGGAGCAAAGTCCGATGTATCAGCATGAAGTTATGATGCAGTTTGCTAATGTGTTGCAATGTGCGGAAGTATTAAATCAACCATTACCATTTGATTTGCGTAAGAAATTAACGCTTGCTTCTACTTCTTCATATTATCAAGTGGATCAAGATGATTGCTTATTAGCATTAAATGATAGTGACGCGGTGGATTGCAGCTATATTTATGATTTTTATCGTGGGTTAGGTCTATTGCAAGATAAAAAGAATGAGGATTGGAATCAATCAGCAATCTTAATTGGGGAGTACTATTTTAATCGTACTAAAAAAGAAGAGATTATTAGCTATTCGACACTATTTTGTGATCAAAAGGCTGGTTTAGCAGTTCTTAAGAATGAAAAATGGTACCTCACTTGCTTTAATGGTTTACACGGTAGTTCGCATGGGCAAGCTTCTGCTGGGAGTATCACACTAAATTATAAAGGGCAAAATGTCTTGATAGATTCGGGTAGGTATTCTTATATGGAATGTGTTGAGCGTATGAGATTGAATAGTGAAGAAGCGCATAATGTCCCTAGTCTAAAGGAACAACCTGGAACGATTATTAGTGGCTCATGGTCGTATCAACAATTAACCAATCCCGTAGCAATGATGGTTAAAAGCTTTGAAGAAGGTTACTTTATAGAGACGAGTTGGCAAACAAAGCAGCACGATACCAAAGAGATGGCTCTTGTAACAAGAAGAATATTACTATTTGAGGACTTTGAGATGTTGCTTGTGATGGATAGTTGTGAAAGTAGTAGAAAAGATGAGCTTAGAAATTATTTTCATGTAGATTCTGACTTCAGACTTGAACAATTAGATAGTCAGTTTATACAGGCCAATTCAAATAGTCAGCAAGTAGGATTTTGGAATTTGAGCCCAGTTACTATACAAGAAGCCATTCATTCACCGGTCTATAATCAATTAGCTAAGCATCCAGTGATAATGAGTAGTACAGCAAGTGGGGATTCTTTACTGAATGTAATGGTAGTAAGTATGAATCAAGCAGTCACTATTGAAGAGGTAATGGTGAAGCAGAATAATGAAGAAAATCCATTTCACGACTGTTTTGGTATTCGGTGTATACAGGACAATTCCTGTAAAGAAGTATATCTTACTGTTAGAGATATTATTAGTAAAGATAAATTATTAGTGACAGAAGATGAAAAATATTTTTATGGTAGATTAGTAGTTTTTAATGATGGACAAATGTTGAGGATTCAATAAAGGAGGCAAATCATGAAAAATGCAAAGAAAGTAACAATTGGTATGGCTTGTTGTTTAGGAATAGGGTTAGGTACGACTACTGTATTGGCAGAAACTACCACTCTTAATGGTATCGTCACTGTAGCACCAGAACAAAATGCAGTGTTGAACGGGGACTTTAGTCAAATATCAGCTCAATTAGCGAATGGTTGGAGTAATCAATCAGCAGAAAATTGGAAAGTTTGGATTGCAAAAGGTAGTCATAATCCGATTATTGAAATTACAAAGAATCATGAATTAAAAATGAGTGGAACTGAATCATTTAGAGCAGCAGTAACGCAAGAAATTAAAAATATTGACACAGATAAAGAATATTTATTATCTTATCGTGTAAAAACAGAAGACCTACATTCAAAAGGTGTGCATGTTCGTTTACAATTTAAAGATGCAGCCAATAAATCGATTGAACCACATACAGTAACCAAACCAATCATTGATAATTCTGATTGGCAAGAAGTGACAGAAGTGGTCAAACCTCCAAAAGATACCGCTAAAATTTTATTAGAAATCTTTTTTGAACAAGGAACAGGTACAGCTTATATTGATGATGTATCGTTTACTGAGCAAGTTCAAGTAGCGACTGATAGCCAATGGGATGATATTACTGAATTACCATTACCACTAGATAAAGTATTTATTCCACAAGTTGCAGGGGATCAATTAAGTGTAGCAAATGATGAGATTGTTATGATTAAGGATAATATGATTTTCCCTAAAAAGGCAGGTAAAGTAATGTTAACAGTTACCAATCCTGACTTAGGTTATACAAAAGAAATTCCTGTAGTTGTAAGTGAAGCAACACAAGATTATTTCGACGAGATGCGTCAACAATGGTCAGATTCATTAGTGGGAAATCATTTTTATAATGAAAAAAATCCACAAATGCAACAAATGCAAGCTGAAATCGATCAAGATACTAAGGAGTATTTAGCGTCATTGAATCGTGCTGCAGACCGTACATATTTATGGGATGATTTACAATTTGGAACCAAAAAATCATCATCTATTACCAAATCATATCGTCGTATTCAACGTATTGCTCAAGCCGTAACAAATGAACAATCAGCATACTATATGAATAGCGATGCGATAAAAGAGATTAGATCAATGATGGCTTGGATGAATGAGCATATCTACAATGAAACAAAATCAATCGATGGTAACTGGTGGGATTATGAAATTGGTTCCCCAAGAGCATTAGACAATACATTAGTCTTAATGTATCCATATTTTTCAGCAGAAGAAATTACAAATTATACCAAACCAATTGCAAAATTTGTTCCTGATGCAACAATGATGATGATGTTAGTTAATCCAAAACGCGCTATCGGTGGTAATCAAATTGATATTGGTAAAGTAAAATTAATTTCAAATGTTTTAGTAAAAAATGAAGCAGAAGTGAATAAAGCGATTGATGCTATTGGTTCTGTGTTAACGTATAGTAATGGAATTGAAGGCTTTTTCCCTGATGGATCTTATATCGACCATACTAATGTGGCTTATACAGGAGCTTATGGAAATGTTTTAATTGATGGATTTTCTCAATTATTACCAACAATTCAAAAGAGTGAGCACAAGATTCCAACTAATTTATTAAATATTGCGCAAGGTTGGATTGAAAAATCATTTTTACCATTGATTTATAAAGGTGAATTAATGGATATGTCTCGTGGACGTTCTATTAGTCGTGAAAAATCAGAAGACCATGTGGCAGCAGTTGAAGTCTTAAGAGGAGCTGCTAGAATTGCTCAATGTTTTGACGATAGTACTCGTATGAAGTTAGATGGTATGATTAAAGGAATTTTACAGGATGATACTTATTATTCGGTTTACAATAATTTGAAATCATATTCTGATATTGCTTTATTTGAAGATTTATTAGCGGATGATTCTATCCAAGCGACTCACCGTGATTCATATATCGCTTTATTCAATAAGATGAATAAGATTGCTATTTATAATCAAGAAAAAGATATTGCATTTGGCATTAGTATGCATTCTAATCATATTTTAAATTATGAATATATGAATAAAGAAAATGCGCATGGCTGGCATATGGCAGATGGGATGGTATATCTATATAATAATGACTTAGCACAATATAGTGATGGGTATTGGCCAACAATTAATGCCAAACGCTTACCAGGCACAACAGTTGTGGCAGAAGACTTAGAAAGTGGTGGTGCAACATCAACTGTTTCACCAAATGAATTTGTCGGTGGTACACAATTAGACAATCAATACGCAACAGTAGCAATGGACTTTACTAACTGGAATCAAAAATTATCACTTCATAAAGCATGGATTCTATTAGGTGACAAATTAGTCTGTCTAGGTTCAAATATTGTTGATACAGCCAATGAACATGCAGAAACCATCATAGAAAACCGTAAAGTCACTAATCAAGATGCGACTTTATATATTAATGAAACAAAAGCAACAGATGGTCTTCACGAAAAAGCAGAGACAGCTTTTGTAGAATTTAGCGATCATGCAAAAAATATTGGTTATCAATTCTTACAACCAACAGCTCTTCATACTATCAAAGAAACAAGAACCGCTAGTTGGAAAGAGATTAATGCTAATCAATCAGATACACCAGTTACGAATGAATTTATCACATTATGGCAAGAACACCAAGCTAATGTGCCGGATACATACGCTTATGTTATCTATCCAAAACGTACACAAGAAGAATTCGCTAAAGAAATGAAGGACAATCCAATTGAATTAGTTGCCAATACAAATGATCTTCAAATGGTTTTAGATAAATCTGAAAACATTTGGGGTGTTGTGAAGTATACAGATGAAGCGACAAAAGTAGGTGATGATATAACACTAACGGCAAAAGGTGTCTATGTGATTAAAGAAGATAAGCTTAAAAATTGTTATCAACTATCTTATTACAACCCAGAAAATCCTTCTGAAGTAGAACTGTCAACAATTGCAACAACACCAACAGCATCAACTACAGAAATTATTAAAGCTTATACAGAAGATGCACCATATATGGTCTTTTCAATTAGTAAAGAAGACAAAGCAAAAGCCGAACATGAGGCAAAAGTCACAGAAGCTGTAAAAGAAGTTAAAACTCTAACAACTCTAACAGCCGATGAGCAACAAGTATTTATCGACGAACTACAAAAAGCAACTGTCGGTTCGGACTTAAATGTAATCGTTCAAAAAGCAAAAGACTTAGCAGCAGAAAAAGAAGCAAAAGCCGAACATGAGGCAAAAGTTCAAGCAGCTAAGAAACAAATCGAAGCAATGACAGGTTTAACAGATGCTGAAAAAACAAACTTTAACAAACAATTGGATAATACAAAAGTTGGTGACAACTTAACTCCAATCATTGAAGAAGCACAAAAATTATCATCTCAACATATTGCCGAACAAAAACCAAGCAAACAAAGAGGTTGGATTAAAGAAAATGGTTTTTGGACTTACTATAAAAAAGATGGCCAAAAAGCAATTGGCTGGCTACCAGAAGGCAAGAATTGGTATTTCTTTAATGAAAAAGCCGAAATGCAAACTGGTTGGCTAAAAGATGGTAACAATTGGTACTATCTAAAAGACAATGGTCAAATGGCACGTGGTTGGGAAGTAATCAATGGCACATACTATCTATTCAAAGACTGGGGCGGTATGGCTCAAGGCGAATGGATGCCAGTTGGTGAAGATTGGTTCTACATCCATTCAGATGGAACCTATGCCCATGACGAGTGGGTCGGATCCTTCTACTTAAAACAATATGGACACATGGCTCATAATGAATGGATCTATGATAATCATTACCAAAGTTGGTTCTATATCAATGAAGATGGTACTTATGCCCATGATACATGGAATGGTGCTTATTACTTAAAACAATGGGGTCACATGGCTCATAATGAATGGATCTATGATAATCATTACCAAAGCTGGTTCTTTATTAATGAAGATGGCAGCTATGCTCAAAATCAATGGGTAGGTGCATACTACTTAAAAGATTGGGGATACATGGCTCATAATGAATGGATTTATGATAAGAACTATGCAAATTGGTTTAAAGTCGATGCAAATGGATATTATTTACACGATACTTGGGTAGGAGATTACTACCTAAAAACAAATGGAGAAATGGCTAAAGATGAATGGGTTTATAGCGGACATCATTGGTATCATTTTGCCAAAAATGGACAATACATTAAATAAAAGGATGGTAGAAGAATGATTGGATTAGTATTAACAGGACATGGAGAATTTGCTCCAGGATTAGCACAAGCGTTAAAAATGATCGCAGGAAAGCAAGAAGCTTTTAAAATTGTAGCCTTTAAAGAAGATGAACCTTTAGAAACATTAGAAGGAAATATGAAAACAGCGATTGCTGAATTAGAACAAGAAGTAGAAGAAATCATTGTCTGTGCAGACTTATTAGGTGGTAGCCCATTTAAAGCTGCAATGGTAGCAACAGTTGGTAAAGAAAATGTCAAAGTTGTAACAGGTGTCAATTTAGCAATGCTAATTGAAGTGGCAATGACAAGATTATTTGTTGAATCAGTAGATCAATTAGTTGAAAAAGCTATCACAACAGGCCAAACAGCGATTCAAACAATGTCTTTAAATGCTTCAAAACGTGAAGAAGAAGTAGAAGATGAAGATGGAATCTAAGTAAACTACAAAAACGATGTTAGCCACCATACTAGCATCGTTTTTTGTCTAAATTATTTTAAAAAATAGTTTTTTTAGAAAATAAATCTTCAAAAATATGAAAATATCTTGAATTAGATAGCAAGCTAAGGTAACATATAAATTGAGTAAGCGTATACAAAAACGCTAGGGAAATAGGATGGTGATATAATGGATGTAAAAGATCAACAAGCAGCGCAACAATTATTGGAAGAGATTATTGAGCCTACTAATAATTGGAAGATTATACATTATAGTTGTAAAGGTTTCGATGAGATTAGAGCTATTGCAGTCTATTCATTCAAGACAGATACAACAAAAATTATTAAAATGATTGATTTTGCCAACGAAAAAGAGTTCTTTGATACATTTTTTGACTATATTCAAGCATGTGGTACGGATAATTATTTACATTGGAATTTGAATAGTACATTATTTGGCTTTGATGCGATTGTTGATCGATACCAAAAAATTACAAATAAGCTTGATGTTCCAGTGCATATTGTCAATGAAGAACGAATTAATATCGCAAAATTATTAAAAAAATATTATGGAAGAGATTATTTAGTAGCTGAAGAGCCGAAGTTGAATGCGAATCGGGCGTGTTATGATTTTGGAAATTTGAAAAAGACGGATTATGAGCGTCTGATTGAATTGAATGATGCTTTAATGACATTTAAAATTTTAAGCGATGAAAATGAAGCTCATTTATTAGCAGAAAATACTGAAAAAGCCAATCAAAAAGTAGAGCAATCAGTTGCCAATAAAGCAGTCTTATTCAAAGAGATTTTACGTCTTGCTCAAGCCAACGAACTACAAACGGCAAAAGCACATCAAGAGCAACCAAAGCAAAAAGGCACTAAAATCATTCAAACAATCAAAGAAAAAATTAAAAAATAATAAGTCAAAGCCACTACTGAAATCATAAAAAATAAGAAGATATTACTTGAAGAATATTTTTACCATATGTTACAATAAATAAAAAGGGACGTGTTGACGCACGTCCTCAATAGAACCCTAATGGTGGCTACTTAATGATTTTACTTTAAACTAACCGTTCCCGGCTTAAAGGACGGTATTTTGTTCTGTTTTAATTATCGCAAAGACAAGTGTTAAGATTATAATAATGAAATCAATAAAAGAAATGTACAAGAAGAGCGCTTCATAAACAGTCAATTGCTACTCCTTTCCAGTTGCAATACTTAATTTTTATAAGCACCCCTTAAGTTTCTAGTCATTGTTTTGGGTTTTATTTATTTTAGGCGTTCATTTTATCATCTATATAGGTGATGAGATGGACGTCTTTTTAGGTTCAATCATTTATAGGGTTAATGAGTAACATCATTAATCCTATTTTTTATTGATAGTTTGTATGTTTCAGTCACTTTTTGCATATAAATATGAAAAGGTTCATCTTTTCAATGATGGTATATACGTTATAATGAAGATGTAAGCGGTACCGAGATAGAAAGGGGAGGTGTCGATGAGGATATATTCAATCATGGAAGAATTAGTTTCGGCTGATGATTATTTGACGATAGATTATTTTGCTAAAAAGTATGCTGTATCAAAGCGTACGATTCAAAATGACATGTCTTATTTGGTGACAATGTCTTCACGTCATGGCTATCAATTGCATATGCGTCGTGGGCGTGGGTATTTATTAGAAATTATTAATCAAGATTTATTAGATTATTTTATAGTTTTTTTAAAAAGTAATATGAAGATGGAAGCTAAGGAGCGCACAAAGAGTATTGCGATTTATTTGGTGTGTCAGCCGGATTTTGTCTCAATGGCACAAGTGGGTGATGAGTTCCAAATTTCGACGACAAGTGTTAAGAAGGATTTGGCTGAGGTTGAAGAATTTTTGGCAGCGTATCAGTTAGTTTTAGAGAAGAAGCGTCATTATGGGATTCGTGTGGTTGGTGATTGTGTTAAGGTGAAGAAGTTATTGTTTGATACTTATTTTGAGGATAATCTTTATCTAAAAAGCAAATTGTCAGAGATTGAGGAAAAGTTTTCTCAAGTGAATTCTTTGTTAATGAAGCAGATTGAAAAGGAAGAGTTAAGTATTAATTACCATGAATTAAAGAATGTGATTATTTGGTTAGAGGTGTCGACTTTATATCATATGGCACATCCTAAAAAAGTTTCTCCAATACGGTTGAAGGCAGATTCGGCTATTGAGCGTGTCTGTTGGAAGTTGAAGGAGATGTTGGAGGCCAATTTTTCTATTGTTGTGAATCAGGAGTCTTTTACTCAAATAGTGCAAGTAATGGAGATTAATATTCGTCAAAAAGTGCTGACGGATTCTATATCCGATAGTTTGAAGCAGGATGTGGAGGAGTTTTTGGTACAAGTTGATGAGGAGTATGATACGAATTTTCAAGCTGATGAGGCGTTTAAGGAGTCGTTATATATGCATGTCTCTTTATTGATTGACCGTCTATATCAGAAGATTTCATATAAAAATTCACTTATTAAAGAGATTTGTATTCGTTATCCGATGATTTTCAATATTGCGATTTTGTTTAGTGATATGTTGAAAGAAAAATACAATGTTGAAGTTACTCAAGATGAGGCGGGCTTTATTGCGACTCATTTTGCGGCTCATATGGAGAAGGAGCGTGAGCGTAAGTTTGAGCGTTTTAATAGGATTGGGGTGGTCTGCTCGTCAGGTGGCGGTAGTGCTTTTTTATTAAAATTACAAATTGAGTCGCTTTTTACTAAGGCGGAAGTTGAGGCTTTTAATTATTTGCAAATGAGGGAATTGCAGCAATTTGAGCCGGATTTGATTTTTACGATTATGCCTTTGAGTCAAGAATTTGATGCGCCGGTTATTTTCATTAAGGAGATGCTAGATGATTTGGATTTGGTGAGAATTCGTCAAGTTTTGCAGTTTGATAATTGTGATTCGTTTTCGATTGAGGATATTAAGGAGTATCCGTATGAGATTTTTAATCGGGATTTCTTTAAGGTGAGTCGTGAGCGAGATTATCTGAAGATTTTAACTGAGATGGCTCAGGAGATTGAGGATTGTGGCTTTGGTGATCAGTATTATCTTAAAAATGTTTTGGAGCGTGAGGAGTATATGTCGACGATTTATATGAATGGTGTGGCGATTCCTCACCCAATTGAGTTGTCGGCCAAGAAGAATGTGTTGTCGGTCTGTATTTTGGAGGAGCCGTTGATGCATGATGGTCGTGAGGTTCAATTGATTTTTATGGTGTGTTTGACCAAGAATGATTACGAGATTCATAAAGAGATTACTAAAAAGTTGTATTTATTAATGAAGGACCAGTTACGCTTACAGTATATTTTACAGCATAAGACATTTGATGAATTGATGATCATTTTGAAAGAAATGGATGGTGTGAATTTATGAATGAAGAATTATTGATCAGACTTAGTAATGCGGATGCGGTGGCGTCTAAGGAGTCTGAGGTTCGTGATATTTTAAAAGAGGAAATGTGTGCTTCGTCCGATGAAGTGATGTATGACAAGATTGGCAGTACGATATTCCATCAAAGAGGCACTCAGGAGGATGGCGTGAAAGTCATGTTTTGTGCCCATATGGATGAGGTTGGTTTTTTAGTGCGCCATATTTCAGAGATTGGCTTTTTATATTTGGTGACTCTGGGTGGTGTTTTAGATAAGGCGAAGGAGAATCAACGGGTGCGTGTGACAACGGCGGCTGGTCAGAAGGTCTATGGCATCTTGAATGTGACTAAGACGGATAAGGGCGCTGTTAAGGAGATGTATGTTGATTTAGGCGTGGATTCTAAGGAAGAAGTTGCTGCTTTAGGCGTGGAGATTGGTGATATGGTTACTTTTGATAGTCATTGTACACCATTTAATCGTCCGGAAGTCTATGCTGGGAAGGCGATGGATGATCGGACGGGCTGTTATGTGATTTGTGAGGCGTTAAAACGTCTTAAAACCTTGGAGCATCAAGCGGATATTTATATGGCGGCGACTAGTAGTGAAGAGGTGGGGGTTCGTGGTGGCAAATTAGCGACTTATCGCGTTAATCCGGATATTGTCTTTGCGGTGGATGTGGCGAATAATCCTGAATTAGTTAAAAATTATGCGAATCACCGCCTAATTGGGCATGGTCCGATGATTGTGCATTATGATCGGATGCTGGCGCCTAATGAGAAGTTGCTGCGATTTGTTAAGGAAACAGCCAAAAAACACCAGATTCCCTATCAAGCCGATATGTTTGGTGGTGGCGGAACGGATGCTGGGAGTGCCCATTTATCACGTGAGGGTAAGTTAGCTTTAGTGATTGGCATTCCGCTACGTTATTGTCATGCGCCATGGTCGTTAACCCATATGGCTGATTTGGAACATACGATTGAGTTGATCGTTAGAATAGCAACTAGTCTAACAAAAGAAAAATATCAAGAATTTATCTCTTTTTAAGGAGTGAGGATAATGACGGAATTTGAGCAAAGTGTCATGACCTTAATTGCCAGTGCAGGCGAAAGTAAGACAAAAGCCTTCGAAGCATTGAAATTGGTCAAAGAGTCAAAATATGAGGAAGCAAGAAAATTATTGGATGAGGCAAGAGAGGAGGATATTGAGGCTCATAAGATACAAACCCAATTAATTATTAATGAAATGAATGGAGGCGACAATCGACCAGAATTGAATTTATTGATGGTTCATGCGCAAGATCACTATATGACGGCGCAATTGGCACGTGATTTGATTGAAGAGATGATTAATGTATTTGAAGCGAAGGAGGCAAAATAAGATGAAAATTGTATTATGTTGTGCAGGTGGCTTTTCAACTACGATGTTAATGGATAATATGAAAAAAATTGTTCATGATAGTAAAAAATTAGATGAGGCAGATTTTGAGTTTAAAGCAATTCCGGTTGATTTATTGAATGCTGAAGTGGAAGATACCGATGTGTTAGTCATCGGACCGCAAATTGCGCACAAAATTGACTATATCAAACCCATTATCGATCCATACCATATTCCGCATGTGATTGTTGATAAAGATACATACGGTAAAATGGATGGCGCAACAGTTATGAAAATGGTCTTAATTGCTAAAAAGAAAGCTGATATGAACAAATAAATGAACTAGTACACACTTTACATGAAAGGGAGGAATTATGATGTCTAATAAATTTGAGAGTTTCATGAATAAATATTTGAACCCGCTGGCGAATAAGATGGATAAGCAAGTTCACCTAAGCGCCATTAAAAAATCAATGGTAGCTTTAACGCCACTATTAATTATTGGAAGTTTCTGTTTGATTCCTGAAGCGATTCCTAATATGATCGGTGAAGATAATGCATTATCACAATGGATTTTAGCGAACCTTGATATGATTTATATCCCGTTTAAAGTTGGGATGGCTTTGATGAGTTTATATGTTACAGCCTTTATTGCCTATCATTTAGCACGTTCTTACAAACTAGACGTACCTGGAACCATCAGTATGGCTATTATCTCATTCTTAATGTTAGCAGTTGATTATACTGAAGATGGTGGCATTATGACTAGTTTCTTAGGGCCTAAAGGATTATTCACAGCGATGTTCGCATCAATTGTGGCTGTTGAGTTATTCCGCTGGTGTAAAAAGAAAAACTTCACAATTAAAATGCCAGAAGATGTACCTGATTTTGTCTCACGCTCATTTGAGATGATTCCAATCTCAGTCATTATTATTGGATTCTTCTTATTAATCCGTATTATTTGTGTGAATGGTCTGGATGTCTTACCACCAATGATTTTCACCATGTTGTTTGCGCCATTAGTAGGGTCTATGGACAATCCATTTGCGGTTACTTTCTTACAAATGTTGCGTTGTCTATTATTCTTCTTTGGTATTCACCCATCTGTTTTGAGTCCCATCACCAGTCCAATTTCTACTCAATTCTTAGCGGAAAATATTGAAGCAGTACAAGCGGGCGGACAAGCAATGCACTTCTTTACGCCTGGTGTTGAATCAGCATTCGGTAACTTTACTGGTACAGGGGTGACAATTGGTTTAGTATTCTGGTGCTTATTATCTAAATCTAAAGCACAAAAACAAGTTGGTCGTGTCGCATTAATTCCTGCACTATTTGGTATTAATGAACCAATCTTATTCGGTGCACCAATCGTATTAAACCCAATCTTCTTCATTCCATACGTAATCTGTGGCGGTATCATTGGTACAATTCCACACTGGATGATGCACTTTGGCTGGGTGAAATGTTCAATCTTCACTCCACCATATGTAGGGGTATTCCTAGAAGGTTGGCTAACAAACTTAGATGCCATGTCACTAGTCGCAAATGGTATCCAATTAGTCTTATCAATCTTAATTTGGTATCCATTCTTCAAATTATATGAAAAACGTGAATTACAACGTGAAGAAAAAAGCGATGAAGCGAAATCGATTATTTCCAAAGAAGATGCTGCTTTATTAGATGACTTAGATTTAGACTTCTAATGATTAAGACAAATTAAGGCAGGCCTCGTGCTTGCCTTTTTTTATCAGGTAAAATCAAAGAGGAGATGAGCTTTTGGCAAAACATATTCAGAAAATTCAGGCATTTCTACACGAACAATGACTGATATGAAGGAAGTGTCAAAAGATTTAGTAATCTTAGAAATGGAAGGTGATTAGGAATGGAGTATCATTTTGATGAAGTAAATAACCGCTTAGGAACTTATTGCACACAATGGGATTATATTGAAGATCGTTTTGGTGAAAAAGATTTGCTGCCATTTTCGATTTCAGATACGGACTTTAAAATTCCTAAGCCCATAACCGAAAAAATAGTTGACGTAGCCAAGCATGAAATTTATGGTTATACAAGATGGAATCACTATGATTTTAAAGGTGCCATTAGCCAGTATTTTGATCGTCGCTTTACTACGCAGATAAAGGAAGACTGGGTGATGTATTCACCAAGTGTTATGTATTCAATCGCTGTCTTAATACGCATGTTTTCTGAAGAAGGTGAGAAGGTCGTTAGTTTTAATCCAATGTATGATGCGTTCTTTAATGTTGTCGAAGCCAATCATCGCCAATTAGTATCGCATCATTTACAAAAGGTGGACGGCGACTTCTTGATTGATTTTGAGCTATTAGACCAACAATTAAGTGACGCCAAAATATTATTATTATGTTCACCGCATAATCCGACAGGCCGCATTTGGACGGAAAAGGAATTAAAACAGCTCATCGCATTATGTAAAAAGCATCAAGTTAAGATTATTTCCGATGAGATTCACATGGATATGCAATTGAAAAGTCGGGTGCATCAACCAATTTTGAAGTATGTTACTGATTATGAGGAATTATATCTCGTGTCATCTTGCTCGAAAACTTTGAACGTACCTGGCTTAATCGGCTCTTATTTAATCGTGCCACAAGATTGGGTCAGAGAAGAATTCTTAGTCCAAACAAGGAAACGTGACTTCTTAAACTCTGCCAGCATCTTCGGCATGTACGCTACAATGGTCGGCTATACCCAATGTGACGATTACGTTGATCAATTAGTCGATTACATCCGTGAAAATATGCGTCTAGTCGCAGAATTTATTAAGACTGAATTACCAGACTTCCAATTCAAGATGCCAGACGGTACTTATCTAGCTTGGATCGACGCAAGAAATGTTCCATTTACCTCAGAACAGATTCAAGATGCCCTCATCCACATCGGCAAAGTAGCCATCATGAAAGGCGAAATCTATGGCATAAACGGTGAAAAATACCTCCGCTTAAATTGCGGCTGCCCAAAAGCCAAACTAATAGAAGGCCTCCACCGCTTCAAAAAAGCCATGGATTATCTATATGAAATGGAAGAAACAAAGGGATAAGTGGAGGAATTCCAACAGTAACAGCTCCTGGATCAGTTAAAAAGCTACACAAGTCAAATATAACAATCACAGTCATAAATAAAAAATAAAATAGTAACGAAACCAAACTAGTCTCAGAAATGGGGCTAGTTTTTTTGAAAACAAGAAAATGAATGAAAACGAATGAAAAAATATTCCCCCCCTAACTAAAACAACTAAAATTTGCTATAATAAAAATATAAAGTAACAATAATCTGAAGTGCCAAAGGGGGGAGTCAAATGAAATATACAGGTAAATATAAGAAAATGGCAGATAACTTACGTGAAGAAGGTTATGATGAACCGACCATTAAAGAATTAATACAATACGAAATTGAGCGTGATAATTATTTAAAAATGCATGATATTACAGAACTTGAAGCAGCTAGAGTTTGGCAACAAATTCCAGAAGATGTGCAACGTAGAATATTAAAAAATGCTTATTGTGTTAAATGCGGTTCAACAACATTTACTGAAAAGTATAATTTGAGAAATAACTTCCTTGGTATTCAAGTGAATGGTTACTGCTCTAAATGCGGAGGACGTATCACAAGGGTTGTTGAAATTAGCGAATCATAAGCTATGAACTGAATGCTTAATCTTATAAGGAAAGTTCTTGAATTATACATAAAGTTAACGATATGTCTTGAGTTCTTTAAGTATTTGGACTTCTATGGTAGTTGATGTATACTATAAAAAGATAATACTTTGATAAGGGGAGTTGTGCGTGTGCAATAAACAAGTTTTAGATCAGCAAACAGATGCCGTAAAGTGTCAGGTGTTACAAGATGCAATAGAAAATAAGTCACTAGTATTGGTACAATTAGATTTGTATTCGAATAGTGGGATACCATCGCAATTTTTAGCCTCTGTTGAGGGGATATTAAAGAATCGAGTTATCTTTCAAAAGGATGGCTGTCTAAAGACATACCAATTAGCTAATATTAGTGCAGTAAAAGAACAAATATAAATCTATGACCCAGTGAGAGTGAGTAAAACTTTTGCGGGTTTTTCTTTTTAGCGCGTGTATAGTTAATGGAATTTTTGGTATTAATTTTTAAATATTTTTAAATTTAGTGCCAAGAAATCTCCGAAGCTTTAGCTTTGTGGGATGAATTCTTATATCAAGATATTTTTGATACAATCATTATTGAGGGAGATAAAATAAATGATTGTAAAAGTGGAAGCCATAATAAATATTTGTTATAATATCATCAAAAAAATATATAGAAAAGCAAGGTTAGGAGGTGTTGTAAATAATGAACTATAATAAAGCTATCAAGTATAGAGTCTACCCCCAAAAAAATCAAGAAGAATTATTGCAAAAGACATTCGGTTGTTGTAGAAAAATATGGAACTTAATGTTATCAGACAAGATTGATTATTACAGAGAAACAAAAGAATCATTGAAAACCACACCTGCCCAGTATAAAAAAGACTATCCTTACCTAAAGGAAGTAGATAGCCTAGCTTTAGCTAATGTTCAGTTGAATTTACAAACGGCATACAAGAATTTTTTTAGAGATAAAAAGGCTGGATCCCCTAAATTCAAGTCAGCATGAGTGCATAATAAAAAATAGAGTATAGTAGGGTAGGAACTACCCAAACTTATACGCTTGTGGACTTTTTGTAAGACGGAGGAATAATCAATTAGATTAGGAAACGCAGGAGAGGACGAAACAAGAAGTACCTAAGCTTTAGCTTAGTGTGTAGTTCATAGAATATAAAATAAAATTATGCTAAAATAAACATTATTTAGATAAAAAATAAATAGGAAAGGATTCAAAAATGGACGATACGAAAATAGAAACAAAAGCTTTTAAAAAAATAAAATAACTATATCAATATTATTAATTTCAATATAACTTCAACCAATTAATGATATTGATATATTATTAATACAAAATTAATTGAGGTGGTTATATGATGAAAAAGAATGCATACTTAAAATTATTAGAATATGTAAAATCTAATAATATCAAAGAATTTAGAAATATTATTTTCAATATGAATGAAATAGATATTGCTATACTTATAAATGATTTGGATTTAGAGATAGCAGTTGTTTTTTTTAGAATGTTACCAAAAGAGATATCTGTAAATGTATTTTCGCATCTTGATATTGAAAAGCAAAAAATAATTATTGATGCTATTAGTAATAAAGAAATTAATAATATTATTGAAAAGTTATACACTGATGATGCAGTAGATTTGATTGAGGAGTTACCAGCAAATGTTGTTAAAAGAGTTTTAGATAATGCTAGTAATGAAACAAGAAATATAATCAATGAATATCTAAAATATCCTGAAAATTCAGCAGGAAGTATTATGACATCTGAATATATAGGATTAAAAAAAGATATGACAGTGAAGGAATCTTTTTCATATATCAGAAAATATGGTGAAAATAAAGAAACATTATATATGTGTTATGTTATGGATAATACTAGAAATTTATTAGGTGTTGTTTCATTGCAAACACTCATAATGAATGATGATAAAATTAACATAAATGATATTATGGATACAAATATCATTCAGGTAAATACGGAAGATAGTAAGGAAACGGTCATTAATATTTTTAATAAATATAAATTATTAACCTTACCTGTTGTTGATAAAGAAAATAGATTAGTTGGTATTATAACGGCTGATGATATTGTTGATGTAGCCGAAGAAGAAGTGACAGAAGACTTTGAAAAGATGGCAGCCATGCTTCCTTCTGAGAATTCTTATCTTAAAACAAGTATCTTCGAGTTATCAAAGAATAGAATACCTTGGCTAATGGTACTTATGATTAGTTCAATGTTAACAGGTAGTATTTTAAGTAAATATGAGGAAGCATTCTCTGTTTTACCATTATTGGTTACATTTATTCCTATGCTTACAGATACTGGTGGAAATGCTGGATCACAGTCATCTACTATGATAATTAGGGGTATTGCATTGGGTGAGATAAAAAATAGTGATTGGATAAAAGTTTTATTTAAAGAATTTGGTGTTTCTATTATATGCGGTTTTGCTTTAGGTGTTGTCAATTTTTTACGATTAATGCTTCAATATCCTGGACAAAAATTATTAGTTCTAACAGTGGTATTAAGTTTATTTGTGACCGTTATTATAGCAAAAGTGATTGGTGGATTACTACCTATAGGCGCAAAATTATTAAAATTAGACCCAGCTATAATGGCTGCTCCACTAATTACCACAATAGTAGATGCATTAAGTTTAATTATCTATTTTTATATTGCTATGAATTTATTACAGTTAAGCTAATATGAAGTCGAGAAAAAAGTTGATGATAAAAAGAAATAAGTGTAAGGATAAAGGGTTCTATAATTTATAGGGTTGATGAGTAAAATCATTGATCCTATTTTTTAGGCTGTCTTTGCTTTTGCGGGTGGTAGTCAGGAGACTTTAACAGTTGGTTCGGCATTGATGTTTATTACTTTGCCGAAAGCTTTCTTAGGGATGAGTGCTGGTCGTGTGATTGGTATGGGATTCTTTATGATGGTATTTTTGGCAGCTTTGACGTCTTCGATTGCCTTGATGGAGGCTGTTACTTCTATTTTTATGGATTTGTTTGCGATTAGTATACGTAAGGCGACTGCGATTACTTTGTTGTATGCTTTGCCTTTTGGGGGAGTTATCTCGCTTGGTTATAAATTTGCGGCGAAAACCCACATGCTTGCGTGCGGGATGAAAGCGGCTTCTCTTTACTTGACAATAGCATATAATAAACATATATAATATATGTATAAACAAAACATAGAAAGCAAATGGCCATAATGGTACGACCTAAAAAAGATAACATACAAATCCATATTTCCATCCCAGCCGAGTGGAAAAAGGAACTTGAAAACTTTGCATGTATTTACAGTAATTAAGTATATTGAGGAGTAGAAAAGCCATGATTGACAAAGGATACAACAAAATTCTGAAAAAATATCATAAACTTTCTGACAGGCATATTTTGGTCGTTGAGACCGATATGCCTTATTCTGTTGTACTTAAAGTTGTGGCTCTTTCTGATAAGATACGCAAAGCAGGTAATGAGCTTGTTAGACTGATAAGAAAAAATTATGGCCAACTTCTACGTACAAAGAGATACCGTAAAT
>NZ_FOGF01000007.1 GCF_900111135.1 Granulicatella balaenopterae
ACTTTATTATACTTTACGCTACACTTTGTAAAACTATGCTTAGTAATACTGTAATTTTCATTAACACAACCACATTTTGGACAGCATTTTGGCTTGTAAGTTAAAACAGCATCAACTGTAGTATAAGTAATACCATTTGTTACTGTTTTGGATACTGAATTATTATCAAAAATGATATTTTTATCTGGAATATTTAATAAAGTTCGTATACAATTACTATTAGGCATCTGAAGCCCTCCTTTTTAAAATTTTGGTCGATTTTATTATAGGGCATCAGATGCTTTTTGTGTATAAAAAAATAAATGATGCCATTGAAGAATTTCTTCAACAACATCATTTATTGTAGAACCTAAAAAAATTAGTGGAAATTCGATAAAATGACTGTTTTATGATGCACTTTATGATAAGATGGAAGATGTTAAAAGAAGAGAGGTAGAAAGATGATTTATTTAGATAATGCAGCAACAACTAAAATCTTCCCAGAAGCACTACAAGCATATTGCCAAACTAGTGAAAATTATTGGGGAAATCCATCAAGTTTACATAATTTAGGGACAAAAGCGCATACCGTATTAGATAAAGCCCGTGAAATGATTGCCAAACAATTAGGTGTGGCAACTGATAGTATTTATTTCACATCAGGCGGTACAGAAAGTAATAACTGGGCAATCAAAGGAACAGCGATTGAAAAACGTCAATTCGGTAAACATATTATTACCACTAAAATCGAACACCCATCAGTCTTACAATCAATGCGTCAATTAGAAATGCTTGGCTATCAAGTAACGTATATTGCGCCAAATAAAGAAGGAGTTGTATCAGCTGAAGCTATTCAAAAAGCCATTCAAAAAGATACTATTTTGGTGTCAGTTATGGCTGTTAATAATGAGATTGGTGCTATTCAACCAATTCACGAAATCGGTGCAATCTTAGAAGAGTATCCTGCAATTCATTTTCATGTCGATGCAGTACAAGCTGTGGAATCAGTTCGTGAAGTCTTAACTTGCAAGCGCATTGATTTGTTATCATTATCAGCTCATAAATTCCATGGACCCCGTGGCGTAGGGATTTTATACAAAAAAATCGGTAAAATGATTAATCCATTATTAACTGGTGGTGGACAAGAAAAAAACTTACGCAGTACAACCGAGAATTTACCAGGTATTGTAGCAACTGCTAAAGCATTACGTTTAACATTAGAACAAACAAATAATATGATTAGTTTACGTGATGAATTATGGCAATATTTAGAGGAAGAAGATAATATCAAAATCTTCTCGCCAAAAGACGGTGCTGAACATGTATTATGTTTTGCCATGCATGGTGTCCGTGGCGAAGTATTAGTTCATGCTTTAGAAGAAGAGGGCTTTTATATCTCAACGACAAGTGCTTGCTCAAGTAAAAAAGGTGTGCATTCAGGAACTTTAATGGCGATGAATGTTCCAGACGACTTCGCTAAATGTGCTGTTCGCGTGAGTTTCTCAAAAGACAATACAAAAGAAGAAGTCCAAGCATTAATTAAAGCCTTAAAAGACTTAAAACATAAATTCGCATTTTTAAGAAAATAAATAATTAGGAGATTTTTAATGAAAGTTAGATTATTAGTACGTTACGGTGAATTATCAACTAAAGGCCGTAATAAAAAAGCATTTACGCAACAATTAGCAAAAAATATAAAAAAAGCAATCCGCCAATATCCAGAAGTAAAAGTTCACCCAGAATACGACTTCATGTACTTAGATTTAAATGGTGCACCTGAAGAAGAAATTATGAAGTTATTAAAACCAATTTTCGGGATTCAAAGCTTCTCACCAGTCTATATTGTTGAGAAAGATATGGAGCAAGTCAAAGCAGTTGTCTTAGACCTATTAAAAGACTTAAACCCAACAGAGAAAAACTTCAAAATCACGACAAAACGTTCGGACCATAGCTTCGAATACGACACAACAGATATTAACTTATTCTTAGGTGATGCGGTCTTAGATGCTTTCCCAGGAATTACGGTTAAATTAAAACAACCAGATATCAATGTTCGTGTAGATGTGCGTCGTGAGCACATTATGGTAAGTTTACAAACCATTCAAGGTGCTGGTGGCTTACCAGTTGGGACTTCAGGACGTGTCAATATGATGCTTTCGGGTGGGATTGATTCACCAGTAGCAACTTATTTAGCCTTAAAACGTGGAATGGAAGTGCAATTAGTTCACTTTGCTAGTCCGCCATATACAAGTCCAGATGCCTTAACAAAAACAAAACGCCTAGCAGCCAAATTAGCAGTCTATGGTGGTTCAATGCAATTCTTTACCGTTCCATTTACTGAAATTCAAGAACAAATCAAAAAAAGTGTGCCTGAAAACTACTTAATGACGGTAATGCGTCGTATGATGATGCGTTTAACTGACGAATTACGTAAACAACAAGGTGGCTTAGCCATTGCAACAGGTGAATCAGTTGGACAAGTAGCTTCACAAACCTTAGAAAGTATGATCGCCATTAATGACGTAACAAATACACCAGTTATCCGTCCAGTAGCAACAATGGACAAATTAGATATCATTGCCGTAGCCAAAGAAATTGATACATTTGATATCTCAATCGAACCATTTGAAGATTGCTGTACAGTATTTGCACCACCAAGTCCAAAAACAAGACCAAAATTAGAAAAAGCGCGTGAATATGAAGCTCGTTTAGATGTAGAGGGCTTAATCGAACATTGTCTAGCAGGTATTACTGTTGAAGAAATCACTGCAAGTAGTAATTTTGATCAAGTTAAAGATGACGATATGGAAGATTTATTCTAATTAATAAATAAGGGGATTTTTGTATGGAGAAAATTTGGGAAGCATTAAAATACTTTTTTAAAGAATATAAAGCCTTTTTAATAATGTTATTGGTCATTTTTGGGATTAAATTCTGGATTGCCGATATTTACCAAATTTCAGGCGAATCTATGATGCCTACTTTAGAAAATAAAGAACGTGTTCTAGCAACAAAATTCACATCAATTGACCAATTTGATATTGTGATATTGAACTCACATAATAAAGGTTCAAACAATAAAGAACGTCTATATATTAAGCGTGTAATTGGGATGCCTGGTGATATTATTAGCGCCGAAAATCATCACGTCTTGATTAATGGCGAACCTTTAGAAGAGCAGTACTTAGGTGAGGGGTCTTATACAAAAGATTTCGGCCCGATTACTGTTCCAGAGGGTGAATATTTTGTCATGGGTGATAATCGTTTGAATTCTACTGATAGCCGTATTATTGGTTGCATTAAAGCAGAAGATATCTTAGCAGAAACACAATATGTCCTATATCCATTTAGTAAATGGCGTAGTTTATAAAATCGAAATCATAGTCGTATTAAGAAAGATGCGATTATGATTTTTTGTATTTTTTGCTAAAATATCTCAGTTTTAGTGTATAATAAAGTAAAGCTAATCTATAAGGAGATGAGATAAATGAACGTTAATAAGGATAATTATATTGATACTTTACGAACTATTTCCCAAACTATTAAAGTTGTAGATGCCATTATTTTATCATTAGAAAAAGCAAGTAGTTTAGCAAATCTAGATTTATTTTCAGGCGATAGTATTCTTTTTGGGTGGTTAAAATACAAGCGCATTGCCGAGGCGGAGGCAAGAATTTCTGTTTTGCGGAAATATCTGAGAATTTTGCAAGAAGAATTGAATGAGATGCCAACAACTAATTTACAATATACAGAAATCAATCGACGTGATCGGTTGTGGGATACTTATGGAAATCAATCGACGTGATCGGTTGTGGGATACTTATGGAGATGTCTTATTTTTTGATTTCAAAACTAGAAAAACCATTAAAACGAATTTGGAACATATGCGTAATTTGAAGATGGAATTAGTCAGTTTGCGCAATACCATTAACATGACGATTCATCATATTGAGGGGGAAGAATAATGGAAAAAGCATTCTATGAGATTAAAAAGGAATACCAAGAACGTGGGCCATATAATATTTTTGTAGCAAGTATTATCTTATTTTTGATATTTTTTCTTGGAAATATTCCAACAGCATTTATTACCATTCAAAATGAAGGTGAATTAACTTTACCAATGACATTATATTCATTTGGTTTTGTAGCTATAGCAATGATGCTGTGGACACAATTTGTTGATGAGAGTCCCTTACAAGGCTTGGGCTTAATCTTTAAAGGTACCAATCCTATACTTGAATTCTTAAAAGGTGTCTTATCGGGGGTAATCATCTTATTTACAACTTGTCTTATGATGTATTTAGTAGGAGATTTAAGCTTTACAGGCGTTACCTTTAGTTCGGCTTTACTGCAATCATTCATTATTATAATGTTTGGCTGGATTATTCAAAGTAGTACTGAAGAATTAGTCTTTCGTGGATGGTTTTTTGGTAATTTATTAGGTCGTTATTCAAAAATGGTGGCAATCATTGCAAATTCATTATTATTTATGGTAATGCATCTAGCTAATGATGGTATTTCAGTGATTCCTGTTAGTAATTTATTCCTTTTCGGTGTGGTGATGAGTATCTATATGCTAAAAACAAATCATTTATGGAGCGTTTGTGGGATGCATGCTTGTTGGAATTGCCTACAAGGGAGTGTCTTTTCTTTCCAAGTTAGTGGTCTTACAACAAGCGAATCCTTTATCCAAGTCCAAACACAGGGCGCAACTTGGGCAACAGGTGGAGCGTTTGGATTAGAAGGCAGCATCTTTTGTACGATTAGCTTAATTCTATTTTTAGCTTACTTAATGATTGGTCACTTAACTAAACAACTATATCTAAAAAATCATTTATAATATAAAAGCCCTTATACTGTGAAACACGTGGTATAAGGGCTTTTTTGTGTGATATGGACTTAATTTGTATAGTATTTGATAATAGTTTAGGTTATACTAATTTTATCATATTAAAGGAGTGAAACGATGGATTATATTAATTTAAGTAAGAATGCTCGTAAAAGTTTAGCAATTAAAGAAGCAATTTGGGCAATTATTGCAGGAATTATTGTTTCGGTTATTAGTTTAGTTATTAATGCCTTTACAATTCCTGAAACTGTCCGCAATGTTGTAGCCATTATCAAATATTTAGTCTTTGCTTATATTATTTTTGAATGGGTTTTAGACTTTACAGTTGGCTTTAAACATAAAAAATATCGTATCACTAGTGAAAGTGTCGAGTATTTAACAGGAGTTATTTTTGTATCACGCACGATTATTCCAATTCGTCGCATTCAGCAAGTTGAGTTATCAGAAGGTTTCGTTAATCGCCACTTTAAACTAGCTAATGTCAATCTTATTACAGCTGGCGGTGAATTAGAGATTGAATATTTAGATCAAGAAGTAGCGGAACAATTAGTAGTGGATCTAAAAGAAGTTATTAATCAATTTGCAAAAGAAGATGCTATAGCTGCCAAACAACAAGCATTTTGTAGACTTGATGGAGAAGAAGTTGCATATACTTGTAATCCAGCAAGTAGTCTAAAAGAAGTTGGTGATGAAAATGACACAACAAACCACTAAACAAGTCTTTCATAACAGTAAATTAATCATTATCAACGGGCTAGTACAGCCTCTAATCCTTTTATTAGTCTTCTTTGGACAAAATATTGATAATGCGCTTAATTTATTAGCTGAAATTCACACAATTGATTCTGGTCAGTTAATTTATGTCTTTTCAACAATTGGTTTTATGCTTTTAGTGATGATTCTAAGTGCCATTCGTAGCTGGTTTGTTTGGAAGAATACCTTTATTAGTTTAGATAAAAACGAGATTTATTACCAAAAACGTACCATTCTCATTAAAAAATCAAAACAAGCCAATCTAGAAAATATCACCAATGTAACACTAGATAGCACGTTATTCAATCGTCTATTAGGCTTAAAAAAGGTCAGTATCGATATTAATACCACTTCAACAGCTGAAGAAGATGACTTTAGTATTGTTTTAGGCAAGCAGGAAGCGATAAACTTCCAAGCAATGATTAATAGTTTACGTAAGCAAGAACATCACGAACTCGTACGAAAAACGTTATCAGCAGACGATTTCAATACCGTAACAACCGAACCAACACCACTCATACGTGAACCAGAAGAGTATCTAGCCAAAAAGCAATTTTCATTAAAAGATGCTACTAAACACATCTTTTTAGATTCCTTAGTGTCAATGATGAATTTTATCATTTTTGCAATTATTGTTTTGCTGGTGTTTATCCAATATAAAGGTGATAGCTTTGAAGTAAAGGATTTAGCGGTGGTTATTTTTCCAGTTTTATATATTATTTATGATATTTTGAAAGTGTATAATAAGGCTTTTAACTTTACGATTCGTCGCTCTAAGAAGAATATCTATCTTTCATACGGCTTAACGCATAAGACTGAATATATGATTCCTGTTAAGAATATTGTCTCACTTAGCGTTCGCCAAACAATTTTATCAGCATGTTTAGGTTATCAATATCTAAAAGTAGAAACTATAGGAATAACCGATAATACAAGTAATATTTCTTTATTCATGAAGAAGGATCAAATTCCGGCATTCGCAGAGGGGTTCATACCAGAATTCCCAGTTTATCAAAGTGCAACTCGCCGTCCAATTAGCGTGATTAAGTACTTCTTCATGAAAATCTTATGCTTCTGGCTACCAATTGGCTTAATTGTTGACTATACCGTGCCGATGGTAAATTATGCAACTTATATTGCGCTAGCCTTAACGGTAGCTACAACTATCGTTAATTATCTAGCTCACGGTTATCAAATCGTGGAAGAAGGGGTAGTAATTCGCAGTAGATTAGCAGCAAATTATGAATTAATCCCATTTAAAAATATTGAACAAATTAAAATCAAGACCAATCTATATTACCAAAAAGTTAATGCCGAAGAAATCAAACTCTTAATCCGTGATTCAAACGGTAAACGTGAAACAGATGCAATTATTTATCAAAAAGGGGCATTCGATGAGGTAATAGATTATGTTAACAATGGATTAAAATAGTTAAATTAGAAGCTTATTAGTAAAAATAGGCTTCTTTTTTAGTGATTTTACAGCGAAAACCTCCTTATTTAAAGAAATCTGTCAAAAAAAGCGTGCTGAGAGAGCCGTTATAAGCCTTGTAGAACGTATTTTGACTATAGTAATATATGTAAATGAATTTTAGCTAAAAATAGCTTAAAATCACGATAAAATGTGTTAAACAATGAATTAAACAACAAATACAGCTAGTAATAATCATAAAATAATCCCAATAAGCAGCAAAAACTGAATCAAATCAATAATCGATAAATTCTAACTAAACAATTAAAACTGAATTAAATGCTTCAGCAATCAATACAACTAACAACAAGTTGCAGCAAGCAATCCAATTAACTTAATAAACAATCTATAAAAGAATTACAAGTAATCATAACTAATAACAAACATAACAACAGCAATCGACATGAAAAACTAAAATAATGAACTATCAATAAGCTATATTAGGAGACTGGTAAATTTCTCGATATATTACTTCTTATAATGTATATTATGTAAACTAAATTATAAAACAAAAAAGACTGCTATTAATAATACACCTAAATCAGCTATTTTAACGCAAATAAAAAACGCAGACATTCATCTACGTTTTAAGCTTCAATACTTATTACATAATTTTTCTAACAATACTTTTTACATCTTGTTGAATAAAATCACGTGTATATTTATAACAGATTTGACCACGACCAGCATTTTGTTCGTATGTTAGTAATTGACCATTTGATTTACCACGAATGATTCCGGTGTGACCATAATATCCTGGTGCCAAACGTGTATTAGCTTTCCATTGAATAATATCACCAGCTTTAATCTGATCGTATGTAGGATTATTAATTACTTCAAATCCATAGCTTGCCCAATCATAATCGCTGCCAATGGTTTCGGCACGCATATGTCCAGATCCCATTAATTTAGGTCCATGCAATGAATCCACGTAAAAAGCTGTTAAACCATAACATTGGCCATTATAGACTGTTTGGTTGACTTTATTTTCTAATACGCTTAAATCAGGCATAATTGTGCCATCATCAGCTAACTGATAACCATCGATTGTGGTATTTCTAGCAATTAAACCATCAGAACCTATATAATACCATTCATTTGTATTCGGATCTTGAATCCATTGATTAAGTGCTAAAGCGCCAGTTGATGTTAGATAATAATCACCCATCCATTGATTGGCTTCATATGTGCCTTTTTCATTAATGTAATACCAATGACCATCTTGCTTAACCCATTGATTGCTAGCTAAACGACCATCTTCTTTAATATAGTACCAAGTGTTATCCATTTCTATCCATTGATTACTAGCCAAACGTCCATCCGTATTTAAATAATAATCAGCAATCCATTCGTCATGTGCAAATTTGCCATCTGATTTTAGATAATACCAATTGCCATGATCTTCAATCCATTGATTAAGCGCTAGTTTTCCATCTTGTTTTAAATAATAGTCACCAACCCATTTTGCTGTAGCATATTGACCATTATCAGCTATATTAGGTTGTTCAATTGTATCGATGGTTTCGATTTTTTCTAATAAGTGATAAGTAGCAAATTCTCCATTTGTTGGTGCACTCTCAGCGAATGTCTCTGTGGTATGTATAATGCCTGCACCTGAAATAACAGTGCACAACCCTATTGTAATAAATCTTTTTAAATTCGTCCTCTTATATTTTATATCTTTGTTAACTTTTTTCATTCTTTTCCTCCTGTTACATTCTGAAAACATAAAATTTTGTTTTCATGCCTTAACAATGGAGTAAGTATACAGAGTCTATGTTAAACTGACAAGTAAAAAGATATTTTCTACTGTAAAATTAGTACGAATTTAATCGTATTACATTATTATGTTATGATATGTCTATTTTATTTTTATATTTATGCGTTTTTAGATGTGATTTATCGTATAAATTCTATATATTACGTTTTTGTTGCGTATTAGTTAAAAAAGTGTCGATTTGAATTTTTTTGTAACAATTTGTATTTCAAGGACAAAAACTACCCGACTTGGTGCGCATTATAAAGAGGCGTATCGGGTAGTTGTTATAATTACCTGTTTTGATATGTTGCTTCGAAGGCATTGAGAATTTCTAGTTGACTGTCATCTAAAAACTCTTTGGCACGCTCACCTAAATCTTTCGGCACACCATAATACGCTTGGGCAAACCCACCAGCAATCGCAGCTAAAGTATCGCTATCGCCACCTAAAGATACGGCATTGCGAATCGCATCACAAAAGTCTACTGACTCAAAGACACACATCAAAGCTTGTGGAACGGTTTCTTGGCAAATCTCTGAAAAATGATAATCCTCCCGTATGGCATCAATTGTGAAATCCATCCGATAATAGTTCTCGTGAATATAAGCTTGAATCTCATTAAGTGACTTGCCAGACTTGGCTAAGTAAATCGCTGCAACTGTCGCCTTAGCTCCAATAAGTCCTTCAGGGTGATTATGTGTTATAATCGTGACTTTTTCAGCTAAATCAAGTGCCTCTTCTAAACTATCAGCCGCCAATGCACATGGTGAAACTCTCATAGCTGATCCATTACCAAAACTATTATAAGGAATTGGGTTTGTGTCTTTAAGCCATTGTTTGAAATAATCACCATAGCCACAATCAGGATATTTTCTACCCAAATATTGCATCCATTCGATAGCTTTTTGCGACAAATCATCTTGTGTATCATTCATTGTCAAAATTGCCTGTGCCACCGCTAAAGTCATAATCGTATCATCCGTCACAAAACACTTATCCGCCATTAATTCAAAATTCTTCGTCTTAATCGGATCAAACTCATAGATTGAACCCGCAATATCACCAATAATTGCCCCTAACATTGCCTCACATCCTTTCATATTTTCACTTTAATCATACAACGACAACATCCAAAAATCAAAAATCCTCCTGGAAACTAGCAATATTACGCCAGCCTTCAAGAGGATTGATATCTTTAAATCATCAAATATAAACTATGTAAGATAATACCAACAACTACACCATCCAAGCCAATACCGATCTTCTTACCATTACTTAATTCTTCCTGTTTCATCATTAGCCCTCCTTTTTAATAGTTTTTTAATGGTTATTACCCCCATTATTATTGTTTACGATAGCTCGCCAAATACGTAAGAAGATAGCCACCTAAGCCCACAAGATAGATAGTCGATGAATCCAACAAGCCAAAATAACTACTAATTGAATCAACCGCAAATAACATCATCAACACAATACATAAAGCAACCATAAATTCTTGTTTATCCATCTTAATTCCCCTTACAGATCACTAGCAAGCACTTCATTCCGTCTTAATTCTTTTGCTACGACCAATTTTGTTACTTATATTCTACCATATTTTTACATACTTCTGACCTAGTGTACCTGAAATGGGTAAAAATGTACCAGAAAAAATTGGCATTTATAGGAGGCAAAAATATAGGTAACCTAGATAGCCCTACTTTATTTATTATCATCAACTCATTATATGAAGCCAGTAATTTAATGACGGAATACTATTGCCATCCTCTAGCACATACGAGTTGCTGATTAGTAGAATAGCGCAGAGTTTTGTGTTGTGAATGTGAATCTTTGGCTATACAATATAGAAAAAGGAGGTAAATATTATGGCCAAAACAGCAAACATTAATTTACGCATTGAACCTGAAAGAAAAGAAGCTGCAGAAAAGTTATTTAATAGCTTCGGACTTTCTGTTACAGATGCAATCGACATTTTCATTAACACTTCTTTGATGGAAGGTGGATTTCCTTTTCAAATACAACAACTACACTATAACCGCGATACTGAATTAGCTTTAAAAGAAGCACGTGACATTATAGCAGGTAAACGAGAAAGTAAGTCCTATTCTTCCTTTGCAGAAGCATTAGAAGATTCGGAGGTCTAGGCAATTGCTTAAGTTAATCCTTACCAATCAATTTAAAAAAGATATAAAAAGAATCAAAAAACGAGGATATAAATTATCAAAGGCGAACCCTTAGAACCTGCCAAAAGAGACCATGCTCTAATTGGAAATTATTATGGATTTAGGGAATGCCACATCGAACCAGATTGGCTTTTAATTTATGCCGTTGATGGTGATAAACTTATACTTACTGCAGCAAGAACTGGTAGTCACTCTGATTTATTTTGAACCAAAAAATAATTATATTATGTTCCCCCTAAAGTTAGACTGACAACTCTAGCTTTGAGGGGGCTTTTTTGTTTTCAAGCACAATTAGATCTGCTAGTTGGTATGATTTTAGGCAGCTTCTTTAGAAAAAACTCGATTCTTCAAAATGCCATCAACATTACTTTTTTGCAGAAACCTTATACTTGATTTTTCTTAATAATCCTTTTCATAAAATAAATTAATAAAATCACAGCAAAAACAAAATAAACATAATGCACATTTTTAAAATCTATTATGATACCATTAATCGGATCAGCAATAATAAATGATATCGAAATTAATAGATTTTTATACGAAATGATGCTTGCTCTATCTTCACTGTCTATCAATTTATTAAATTCAACATTAATCGATGGCCATATACCAGATGTGAAAAATCTAGCAACGATTAAGATTGCGATCGCCCCAACACTGTAAATTTGCGATAACGAAAACATAATGATTGAAAACAGTAATATTATCTTCGTTACACCAAGTTTTTTAGTATAAATATAATACCTAGACCCAATCGCCGATACTATATTGAAAATAAAAAATAGTAAGCCTAAATACTTAATATTGAAATTGATTTCGACTAAATATTGTTGTGATAATTGATTGAGAGTTGAAACAGTCAAGGTCAAAATCAAAAATAAAATGACGATATTAAATAATTCTGTTTGCTTTAATATCGTAAAATGTTTTAAAAATTTACTTTTAATAGATATGCTTTCTAACTCATTCTTTACTAAATGTTCTTCAAATAAGAAAATGGCAATCATCGCTATTACTTGAAAAACTAAACTTATTACTACCACTAAAGCTGGATTATAGCCAAATAAACTTCCCCCAATCAAAGTTGAGGCTGAAAATACTATAAATTTCTTACTACTGATGGATGCAAAATATTCTTCAAATAAGTCTTCTTTTTTATTTTGCTGAAAGTGATCATAAATCATCGCCATATCTGAACCTGAGATAAATGCTTCAGCTACTCCACCCAATAAAGCTGCCACAATAAACCAAAAATACTGTTTACAAACCAAAATTAACAACAAATCTATGATGGAACATAGCATACCAATTAATATCATATTTTTCCGACTATACATATCAGCTAACACACCAGAAGGAACTTCTAATAAAATTACAACCAGCGAGGATATAGCTTGTAATGACATAATTTGCTTAAAGTTAAACCCTTTAGTCGCATAAAATAATATATTAACTACAAAAATCGGTAGTGAAGAGCTTAGTAAAAAAAGATTTGATACAAATTTTCATTAGATTTTATCTTATGTACTTTTTGCATATTACATCCCCTCCCCAATAAAATACCAATTCATTTTATATTTTCCTGTATGTATTTCGCTGAAAATATTCTTTAATTACTAACTATTCCAAAATTTTATCTTTTTATTTATAGTATATTTTGTGAACGCTTACTTGTCAATTCAAGGGAAGAATCAAGACAGCTTGATAAAGAGTGTTAGTGTCAATTTAATTTCACCATTTCTGTCAATGTAAATTATCGAGCTATTTCAAACCATCATCCCCTCCCGCCAACAAAACCTCTCCAAAGTTGACGTTAGGTAGTTTATCTCCTTACACGATATTAGGCTTTTCATCTATATAATTTGCATACATATACTACAAAAATATGATATAATACAGAAAAATAACACTTTCAAGTTTCTTTTGAAAGTGTTAAAGGAGCTGCTCTATGAATATTTTCAAAAAATACCTACAAATATATAAAGAAAATAGTTACTCTATATTAAGCATCAAGAACATTGCAATAGTAATAGTAGTTTCTTTGTTATTTTATCTTAATGGGAAATCCAATGATACAAATATATTAAACATTATCGTTGTAACACTATTTTCAATTCTTGCAATTATGTTTTCAGGCGATTGTATACAAAATGAGCTTTTTGAAAAAGTTAATAATGATCTATTTAAACAAGAGCCCCTAGCAAAAAAATTACTAGCTAGTAATATGACTTTTCTTACTAATATTATTTTGTATATTATCAGCTTAACAACCGTAAATGTCTATTTTTCTGGTTTTCCCCTAGCATTAGCACAACTAATTAAGTTATTATTTGTAATTCTTTTAAGCATAGCGATCGGAAACCTATTATTAATCACCAATAAGAAAATTATTATGTTTAATATTGCTAACAATACGGGCTTGCTGAAATATAAAGCCATAAACCAACTCGCTAAACAAGCAATTATATCCATTGTATTAGGCTTAATACTAATTTATTGTGTTTATGATGTGAATATCATTTACTTAATCGGCATTTCTACTTTTGCATATATTGGTTCACTATTATTAAATAAACAATATTGAATCCCCAAAACAATAGGCACTTTTACTAGGTAGAATTCTTGATAAGTCTCTCGATGTTTGCTATAATAAATATGCATAAAAGTGATGATGTCTTTTTCAAGACTATGCAAAATGAAAAGAACCAACGACGGCAATCGTTGGTTCTTTTTTAACTAAACTATTTTCATGTTTTTTGAAAAAGAACCTGATTGTTCAAAATGCCATCAACTTTACCGATGAATCGCATAGAAATCTTACCAATTGAATGCAGATCCAATTGCACTAATATAAAGGCTTTGTTTATCCACGATTGATGCAAATCCTGACGCTTTTCTTTCAAGACAGTGTTAAAATTATATACTATTTTTATTTTTAAGTGTATCAACTACCAGACCTAAAACAGAAAAATATATAGCATTAATAGCAACAACAAGTTGAACAATATTATTTTGAATAATGCCATCTTTATAGTAAAATTCTAATCCATTATCATTGATAGACAAATAAATAATATAACAAAATACAAGTCCAGCTATTAATGATATTAGATTTAAACGTAAATTTGACTTTTCCTTATTATAGCCTGCATAAGCACCTTTAAGTTTTAACATAGTAGAAAAATATAATAGCGGGATAAATAAAATTATGATGCCTTCAGCTATTGGTTCTGCAAAAGTATACGCAGACGATTTCAAACTAGTCAAAATAACAAGTGTAGTCATTATCATTAGACTATTAAAAGCATATTTATTTCTAATAGCAACTTGATATTCATCAAATTTTGGATATTCTCCCATGTTTTTATCTGTTGAAATGCTAGTAAGCAAAATATATACAATAAAACCTATAATAAACAAGGTAATTATTGGGATTATACTGTATATAAAAACTTGGTGGTAAGTCAAATTCACCAAAGGAGCTATCTCAGACTTTAATCTCATTACAGAACTTAATTTTATTACAACTATAGCAATAAATAACATACATACCATAAATATTTTTTTAGTTTTTTTCATCATCTTCTTCCTCCCAAAATAAATCGTTTAAGGTGACGTTTAATGCTTTACAAATTTTTATGCACAACTTTATCGTTGGATTATAGTCACCTTTTTCAATCGCATTTATTGTTTGCCGAGAAACATCTATTTTTTCTGCTAATTCTTTTTGTGTCATATCAATTCTAGCTCTAGCAGCTTTTAAACGTAAATTCTTCCCCATTTAAACGTCTCCTTTCTTTGACTTGATTGTAACATGTTTTTTTCTTAATGTAAAATATATCTGACTTATAGGGTGTTAACTTTTACTTCATTGATATTTTCATGATAAATAAACGTTCTTATCAAGCTCTGAAATCCAGATATTTTTATTCTGAAATACAAAAAAACACTTTTCTTCTTAATTTTAATACTGAATTATAAAGATCCTGAAAGATTTTGTTGAATAATTCAATAAAAAACAGCAAGGAGATTTTTGAGGTCTCTTTGCTGTTTGAATTTCTAATATTATAATTTATTCATGTAATAAGCTCTTAAAGTTAAACTTTGGATACTTAATAGCATTGCGATGATTAGACAAGTTATATAAATATAGATGCTGATATTTTGCATATAATAGCCTATGTATAAAATGACAAATGAATTAATTAGATTTGGCATCATGCCACTTTTCGTCATAATGTATGCATATCTTTCATCTGCATAAGTAATATAATATTCTTTCAGTTTTTTTTCGTCATTTTTATATAAAAGATATTTCAATGATCCTATAGCTACAATCAAGACGCTGATAAGACCGGCATTGTATCCTAAAAATCCTGCATCTAGCATTACTTTTAGGCTTTCGTTAATAGTACTTGCTGGCACTTGTTGATTTGTAATTACTAATTTTGATATAACTAGCATTACTATTGCTACTATGATGATTATTTCATATTTTTTAATTTTGTTTTTGATTTCTGTTTTGATTTTTTCCATATGAATCACTCCTCCTCTGATGTAAAATCAAATACTTCTTCTATGCTTAAATTAAATACACGAGCTATTTTATAAGCTAGAGGTAATGAGGCAATATATTTCCCATTTTCGATAGATATAATAGTTTGCCTAGTTGTATCCACTAATCCCGCTAAATCAGCTTGTGTTAATTTATTCGCTTTCCTCAAATCTTTAATTTTATTTTTCATTTTGCTCACCTTTTTATCCCTATTCCTACTACAACTACAACTACATAAAAATACGAAATCGAAATATTATAAAATTTTGTTCAAAAAGTATAGTTAACTTTACTTTATTATAGTATAACATTGAAATCGTTTTTTGTAAAGTCTACTTAACATTTTATTATTAATAAACATATCAATTCGTTTTTTATAACTATCATCCTCTACTACTAACAAAACCTCTCCAAAGTTTACGTTAGACAAACTATCTGCACATCAGAGATTCAACTTTCCCATCTATATAATTAGTATGCTATATTACAAAAACATGATATAATACAAAAAATACTTTTAACGTAATTTTAAAATCATGCAAAGGAGCTGCTCTATGAACATTCTAAAAAAGTATCCTAAAAACTTTAAATATTTAATTTTAGGGAAATCGACCTTGAATATTGCCGATAGTTTTTATGCGATTGCCATTACGATTGGTTTGGTTTCGGTTTACAATGTTGATGCTAGTAATTTAACCTTATTTGCATTAACCACTATGATTCCACGTGTATTCGCCTTTTTGTATACACCTTTATTACTGAAATTATCTGATACAAAAAAATGGTTATTGGTCTGTCAGATAATTCATCTCTGTATGGTTGGTTCGATTTTAGTTGCTTTTTCGCAAGCCATTCCTTTGATGTATATTTACGTGATGAATTTGATTTTTAATTTAGTAAACTGTATTCTAATGTCGATTCAGATTAGATTAGTTCCAGAATCGTTAAATGATGATCCAGACTTAATTAATAAATCCGTGGATATTCAATATATGACCAGCAATACCTTGGATATCATTAGTAATTTTGTCGCTTCTATCTTACTTGGTGTTGTATCATTCTTCGTTGTAATGGAAATGAGTATTCCCTTCTTCATTGCTGGTGCGTACTTTATTTATCAGTTGAAATTAAAACGTACACTTGGCGAGCAACAAGACGAAGCAGCAACCATTGAAGCTGAAGAAGAAACTAATCATAAAAAATTATCCGTCTATCTAACGCATTTGAATTTATTTTTCAAACAAAAAACGACTGCCAAAATTATTATTATTGAAGCTTTTCTAAGCGGTGCGACTGATTTATTATTAACATTAATGCCCTTATATTTATTAGATATCTCAATTGATGTAAAATGGTTAGGATTAGCGGTAGCTGTTAGAAGAACGGCTGATATTTTAGGGTCATTTATCGCACCGATTATCAAAATTCAACCTAAATTATTTTTCTGTTTTGATTATGTGATTTCTGGAAGTTGTTTCCTGGCTGTATTTTTAGTCGAAAATATCTATTTGAAATTAATTTTCTTCTTTATTACTTTTATTGTAGTGGGAATTTCAGGAAATTTCTTTGAAAAAATGATGTATGCTGATTATGATTCAGAAGAGTTATCCATTGTTTATACGATCATCACTAGTCTATTTTCAATCTTTGGTGTAGTCTTTATGTTTATCCCATTTATCTACAGTAATATCACTGTTCTAGGGATTAGCTTGAACATTATGACGATTGTATTCGGTGTTTATCTATTTATAAAAATGAAAGCTAGTAACTATCAACTAAAACAATAAGCACTTTTACTTAGATTTACCTATCCCATGAAAAACGAAAGGATGATAAATATGAAATTTTTAATTTTAAGTATACTTCTGATTGGAGCAGTTGTTATGATATCTGTTATAAAAAATAAAGATACTATAACTAAATCATCTTTTTGGCTGATTACAACTGTCTTAACGATTATTGAAATATTACTATTTGTAGCGCTACTATTCACCCTACATTTAGGATATAATTCGTAAATTGTTTTAAAGGAGGCTTCATTATAAAACCAAATCAATATCAATTAGCACATTTTTTGACTTCTTTAGTATTTAGTCCACTTATTTATAAAGGTGTCAACGCATCAATAGCTTATACACTCTTAATGATCGTATTAATAAATATTCCAAGCGTCTATTTATTAAAGGTTAAGAATAAGACTCATGCTGCTTTTCAAGTACTTTGGGATATCAGTGTTGTTATCGTCTTTGCTTGGCTATTCAGATAAGTTTTCCATATGTAGAATAGTAGATAAATCATTTAGAATTTGATACAATAGATATGCAAATAAAGTGATAAGATTTTGCAAAAGCATTCAAAACGAAAAGAATAAGCAATTGCCGTTGCCAGTTCTTTTTTCACTTACCGCAGATATAAGCATTCATGGTAAACGATTTGTCGGCTTTCTTGCTTAACCAATAAGAAAATAGTGCTAAAACTATCCCGATAATCATCCAGGCAACAAGCAAAGTGATAATGTCTGTTAGTTGCAATACTATGCATACCCAATCTGCCGTAGTAGTTTTGATGCAACAGAAACCAGCGATTGCAGTCGCTGGTTATTTTTTATGCTTAAAATGTATATTGAGTAATACTCTAGTTATTAGTTTTGTCTGATTGACTAGCGTAATTTGTTTTAAACAATAGCAAATTTTGTTGATTTATAATCCTTCTTCTGCGCTAAATAATTTTAATGTTTCAAAAAGATAGTTCTCAATCCATAAAAAATCCCCCACCACACCGGCAAGGGATCTTCGTTTAGTCGTTTAAAAATTTTTCAATTGTTGGTTTGAATTTTGTTTGATAGTAAATATGTTCAAAAAGTGCTAAGCCTACTACCGAAATGGCTAAAATAATATAGGCAAATTCTGGAGCACCCTTCGCTAAGCCAATACTGAAAGCAATTGCGATTCCTGTACCAATAATATAACCAAACATGATAAAGGCTTTCACTAAATTGCTCGTACCACGCTGCATTAAGTCCATAACATTGCCCCAACCAAAGTGGATATAACGAATATCATGTACAAAACCTCTCATACCATCGAATAGCGCAATCATAAACCAACCTAAGAATAGCGGCAGAATTAAAGCGCGTGGGTAATTAATAAATAGCGTCGTACCAATCAATAATAGTAAAATCGGCACTTGTTGGATAATCAAAGCAAAGTAGAATTTTACTTTTAGATAATACTTCATATCAAATGGTAAAGACTTAATAAAGTAAAAGTTTTCACGATCTAAAGAGATAATCAGTGAGGTTAAATTACCAAATAACCCTGATAATTTTGTCAGTAATGCTCCTAGTATAAAGAATGTTAAACTATATTCACTATAACTAAATATTTCTGGGAACCAAAATACATCGCTTAGCTTTAACGCTGCTGTCACAATAATAATTAATGGATAAATTATTGGGAATAGCAGTACACTTGCTAATAAGCTACCATTTTGAATTAAGCCAAAATTATAATGAATTAATTGTTTTCTCAAGCTCATCGGTTTTTTTGATTTTTTAACACGTTTTCTAACCGCAACTTCACTTGTTTTCAAGACATCTTGATAGAAGTTTGGTAGGACTAAGAATTTAATAATCACGCCAAAGATTGATAGTAAGGCAAACATTAATAATAAAGTCGTAACGGTAGTCATATTTAATGGTTCAACAATCATCCAATAGAGACTTTCAAACATTGGAATGCCACTGACATCGGTGGTAGTTACCTCAGTCGTTGGTGTTGATGAACGGTTAATAAAGATAAGCGCTGCGGCTACGCCAAGTCCACAAATCGCAATGAAAATACCAGAAATAACTTGTTTGTATTTACGGAAGATACTTGATTTAGTTAAGAAATAAACAATCACGGTAACCATACAAGCTATAATCATAAATAATAAGACAAAGCAAATTAAGGAAATAACTAAACTAACCAATGAATTAGCCACTGGAGCCCGGAATGGTAAAATAACAAAGAAGGTTAATAATGGCAATAAGAACATCGCCACGGGAAAGATAACCGCAACCCCTTTCGCCAGGAAGATTTCACTTTCTTTTACCGGATATGGTTGGTATGAGGTAATGTCATTGCTATCGTAAAAGACATTATACATTGCGGTAATGCCCTGTAAGATGGCTAATAATGAAAACATTCCCGCCATACGACTAAAATAACCAGGTTGGCTAACCATTTGATTCATCCCAAGAATTACACCATATGTTAAAGTAAATAGTAAGGCCGACCAAATATGTTGTTTCATAATGGCTTTTGGAATATCAATCACTAAACCTGGAACTTTCGCCATTTTTTTGCGTTGTTTTTCGATAACTCCTGGTGGTGCTGAATAAATTAAGTTCATGCGAATGATTTGGCGAATAATATTATTTCTCATCATGCTCACCTACCGTTTCAGAATTTGTTGGATGGTGACTTGCCTCGCTTTCTCGATTCGTGTCAGTTAGCGATGGTTTTTCGTTGGCTTCTTCAGATTTTGTCTCATCTTCAGCCTGTTCGTGACTACAACATCCGCAGCAGTGCGATTCTTCTACTTGGTGATCTATTTCGGTAATCACTTCAACTTCTTCGACTACTGTTTCGCCGTCTGCTTGTGTCTCTACTTTAACAGCTTCGACTTTTGCTTTGGCAACTTTTTCACGGCCGGCCATTTGTAGATAGATGTCTTCTAGTGATTCTTCTGGTGTTTGTTCTTTTAGTTCTTCTAATGTGCCATGATAAATCAATTCGCCCTTCTTCAAGATGGCAATCTTATCACATAATTGTTCGGCTACTTGTAAGACATGGGTTGAGAAGATAACGATATTCCCTTCTTTGGCATGTTGTTTCATCATTTCTTTTAGGTCGTAAGATGATTGCGGATCAAGTCCCGTCATTGGTTCGTCTAAGACCCAGATATTTGGATTGGATAATAAAGCCCCGATAATAAAGACTTTTTGACGCATTCCATGTGAAAATGAGTCGATAATATCATAGCGGTAATCTGTTAAATCAAATAACTCGATTAATGGTGTTAGTTGTGCATTTTTATCTTTTTCACTTAATTCATAAGCACAAGCTACGAAATCCCAATATTCTTGTGCTGTTAAACGTAAGAATAAATCTGGTGAATCGGCTACATATCCAATTTGCTTTTTAGACCATACTAAATCATCATGAATATTTTTACCATCAATCAATACTTCACCTGATGTTTGATTAATGATATTAACAAGGATCTTGATAGTGGTTGATTTACCTGCTCCATTATGTCCAATTAATCCTAGTATTTCACCTTTTTCAATCGTCAAATCAAGATTATTTAATGCTATTTTTTCATCATATTTTTTGGTAACTTGTTTAAATTCAATCATCTTAAAACCTTCTTTCTATTAGTGGATTTATGCATTAATTATACCATATGCTAGTTATTTTGAGTGTAAATGTTTTCATTTCTAATCTAACTCTTATTTTTTATGAATCAAAAAAGCACGATGGAACAATGCCACCATGCTTATTGCTTTTTTATTTAGTTAATTCATAACAGTCTTCATCAACAATTCCTTGGTTATTACGTCCTGCTTGTAGTTTTCTACCTAAATAGTTGAATTCTAGTTTTTGGGCAACTTTTCCTGATGCTGGATTTTGGCTATCGTGATGAATGATCAGTTTCTCAAACCCACACTCTGTTAATAGATAGTCACATACTAGTTTACCTGCTTCTGTGGTATAACCTTTATGCCACCATTTTGAGCCAATGCAATAACCTAATTCAACCGTACGCTCTGAAAGATTCGTATCCACACTGGAAATTGTACCAATCACTTCCCCAGTAGCTTTTACAATGATTGCCCATTGAAAAAAATTTTCATCACTATATTGGTTAATCCAACTGCGTAAAATGTTTTCAGTTTCATTCATACTAACATGCGCTGGCCAACGTAGATATTTGGTCATTAATGCGTCACTTGTCCAGTTTTCATAGGAAGCTTTAGTATCTTCAATGATAAATGGCCGTAATAGTATCCGCTGACTAGATAAACTTTTTGTGCCAAGACTTTTCATCACCGTTCCCCCTATTCGATATTTTCTAAATTTTACCAAATATATTTGATTTTGTATATAAAAATAGTGCCTGCAACGAAAGCACAGACACCATTCCTAAATTTTATTGACCGTATTCTGATACTACTTTTATAGCTATAGCCTCATAAATAGGCTTTCATTATTTACTACTATGTCAAATGTCTCCAGTTTTTATGCGTTCTTATGACAACTAGTTCACTGGCACCATTTATTTAGATGATGTTCGATTTCACTATCAAATAACTGATATGCTGCTTTGTTTGTTTCTAAGGTTCCTCCTGTGTAAAAGATACAACCATTTGTCTCAATTAATAAATGATCGATATGAAACATATGTCCGGCACCTTCCAATATTATTAATTCAGTATTAACCGGTCGATGGTCTTTAATAATGTTCGCCATTGTGACAGACGGCCACATTTGGTCATCTGTTGCTGCAAACATTAACATATCAACTTCTTCATTAATATCTTCCACATTGATTCTGCCAATATCGCTGTCCTTTTGATTTGCGATAATATTATCATAAACTTTGATACACCCAGTTGGCTTCTTTACTAATAAATCATAGAAAAATCCCAATGCAGGTAAATACGCTTCTTTTGGAATATTTGCTGTTTGGATTGGTTCGCCATGTTCCGTCCATGCAGATTTGCCTAAGTCCATGCCCGGATAAATATGTGAGGATGGTTCATTTAAGATTAAATGCTTAATACAATCATAGCGAGTTGCTAAAAGTAAGGCTAATTCCGCACCTTTTGAGACTCCATATACCGTTAAGTCATCAGGATTATTTAAGTATGCGAGTGCTTCATCAAAGAATTCAATTGGAACCTCTGAAAGTTTTGCAGGTTGATTGTCACTTCCAAAATAATACAAACATAATACTTCATAGCCTAGCGGAGAGTAGCGTTCACCAAACCATTGCTCGCACTCACCTTCTGAACCGCCAAATACAATAATCACACCATTATGGGTTTTGTGATCTGGGATAAAGTGATAGCCATTCACCATCCCACTTTGCACAGTTTTTATTTGAACGTCTGCTATTTCAGTTTGATTGATATCATATGTATGTTTAATCTTGTAGGTTTTATTCAGATAATAAATGGAATGATAACCACGAATGACCAAAAGACAGCTTATTACTATTAAAAGACCAATCATTATTTTTTTCACTATATGTTTATTGCTGTTCTTCATCGCTTTCGACTCCTTATCTTGCTGTTTGCTACGCTTTATTGTTGTAAATACCTATGTAATAATAATGGCCAGTCTGTTTGGATGATGTCGGCACCAATCTCAATTAATTTGCCCCAACTGCCTGCGAAATCTCCTGAAATGGCACGGTTATCATCGTATCCGGCTGCTAAATGGTAGCGGTCGTTTAATCTTAAAGCATTAATCCATATTTTTTGGTCTGCTTGGTGGATTTGTTCGATGAATGCTGGTGAGATAATGTCAGCGTCTGTTGTGGTAAATATTAATTCGACTGCTCCGATTGTGATATTTGGATATTGTTGTGCAGCGTAGTAATCTTCGCAAGTTCTGATGATTGGCATATAATTGATGGTTAATTCTGCTGCATTTAATAATTCTAAACGGTCACTAATAACGGGTGATTTTAAGATTAGGCTTGATAAGTCACCTTTTTCTTTTAAATAGGGTAAAAATGTCTCCCAGTATGCCCAGCTACGATCGATGTTCATGATGCATTTATCTTTCATATTGGTAAATACGGTGTCGAAACGTTCGATTTTTTGGTTAATGGGATTATTGACAGCATTAATCATGACTAATTGGTCAATCTCACTGGAGTTCATGGTACGAATATCAATATCTTCTCCAAACACATGTGATTCTTGTCCGTCGTGAAATGCGTAGAAGACACCATCTTTTGACATTGTAATATCCACTTCGACAATTTGCGCTTGATGTAATAAGGCATTTTGATAGGCTAAGGTCGTGTTTTGTAAGACATTACCTCCTGACGTTCCTCGATGGGCTGCAATTAAAATCGTTTTTTCGTTCATATCATTCTCCTCTATCATACGTATTCACTTACCGTACAATCATAATATATTAGAAAATAGATTGCAATATCGAGAAAAATATATTAATTTCACGCCATAATAATCTAGATAATCCACTGTTATCTTGCACGGACGGCTTGTATTTATTGAGCTATTGGTCAGTGCATCATAACACCCCTACTTTGATTACTAATCCGCAGTCGCATCATAATACCGCTACTCATTTTTCATGTTGCAAATAATTCATGCCCATTGCATTATAAGTTTTCTTGGCAGATTGAAAGCTTCATCAGTCTTATCTTTTAAATTCTAAAATGGTACCACGGCACTCATCAATTAATTCATAATCATGTGTAATGACTAACACCAATTTACCAGACGCTTGCAAGGTTTGCAGATATTGTGCGATGCGTGTCATTTGAATGCGGTCTAAGCCGCTTGTTGGTTCATCTAAAATGATTAGTGGTTTATGGCTAACTAATGCCATGGCGAATAATAGGCGTTGTTTTTCACCACCGGATAGAATTTGTGGATGGAAATCTTTTTTATCCCAGAGTTCCAATTTTTTTAATATTTGTTCTTTTTCTGCTTGGTCATCACTAGCTAGCGAGAGTTCTTGCCAGACAGATTCAGTGAATAATTGATAGTTCACATCTTGCATTACTAGGCTGAGATAGTCATAAGATTGCTTGATCAATTCCCCACCGAAGTAGGTTTTACCTGGGAATTTAGCTAATTGACATAATTTGCGAATGAAACTAGTCTTACCCACGCCATTTTCTCCTGTAATAAAGTAGGTTCCTTTTGAGAATTGTAAGCTACAATCCATAACTTTTTGCTTTCCGTATTGAATGTAGTAATGTTGGCACGTTAATTGAGGCGAGTTATGGGTAATTTGTTTGTTAGCTAAAGTGTTTGTTGTTACGATAGTTGGTATCGGCTTTAGTTGGTCAGATGCCTTTTTAGACGATACCGTACATGTGTTCGCATCCGCTATTTTATCTAATGGAGTTGTCGCATTTTCTAGTACAGCTTTTTCATTCTCTCTACTAACTAATCTGTCTTGTTCATCTACCACTTTTCTCGCATCTGCTAGTCTGTCTTGTTCATCTACCACTTTTCTCGCATCTGCTAGTCTGTCTTGTTCATTTACCGCATTTCCCGTTACTGCTACTACATCTCTTACATCTGCTAGCTCACTGTGTATTACAATCGTTTCCTTGTTTAATAGATGGATGACTTGATGCTTGTGGCTTGCTAGTGCTTGTTCTTGGCAACTGGTAAAGCTTCTTAATTGATATTGATTCGCTAATTCTTCTAATAAAGTTTCAACTAAATCTTCTTTTTGATAGCTTTTCACTTGGCCATGATCAATAATCCATAGTTGGTCGATTAATTCCTTTAAATAATATAAGCGGTGTTCAGCAATAATTACAATCTTCCCCATATCTTTTAAGAGTTTAATGGTGTTTCTTAGCCAATTTATCGCTTGGGGATCTAATGAAGAAGATGGTTCATCAAATAAATAGACCTCATTTTCCATACAAACTACAGAAGTAATGGCAATTAATTGTTTTTCTCCTCCTGATAGACAAAAGATATCACGATTTAATAGTTTATCCGTATTCAATAGCTTTGCATAATGATGCACCCGCTCCCAAATCTCTTCTACTGGTAAAGCTTGATTCTCCAAAGCAAAAGCTAATTCATCCGTCGTATTAATACAGTAGAATTGCGTCTTAGGATTTTGAAAGACTGTTGAGACAAATTGTGAGCGTTCCTCGATATCTTTTTCTAAGACATTCTCCCCTTTATAAGTCAACTCCCCAGTAATAGTGGCTTGCTGGACTTCTGGTATTAAGCCATTGATTAATTTTAATAGTGAACTCTTCCCCGAACCGGACTTACCTGTTAAGACAATTACTTCTCCTGGTTTAGCAGATAGCGTTACATCCTTTACTAATAGGCGTTCTTGGTAGCGTATTGAAATATTTTTACATTCAAGCATATTTACCTCCTAGATAGAAACCAATTAAGACCACCATGCAAAAAAACATCACCCCGTCACGCCAAGTAAAATGTGTTTCTACTAGGCTAGTTCTTTTTTTCCCAATGACTAAGCCACGCGTTAAAGCGGAGACGGCTACATCATCTGCCGTCCGCATCAAGACCATTAATAAAGGAATCGTGCGGTATTCAATGAGTTTAACGGGTTGAGTTAATAAGCGTTTGCTAGTGAGACCTTGTAAGTACATCGCTTCTTTAATTTGTTGGTAGTCTGTCTTAGCCGTATAAAAGAAACGACTCATCACCGTCATTGGGATAATCATTTGGTCGGGGAGCCTTAATTTTTTTAATGAATAGATTAATTCACTTATATCCGTCGTCATAAATGAATATTTCCCCATCACAAATCCCGGCAATAAGCGCAAGATAAGCATTGTAATAAATAAACAAATACTCGTCACCACTCCCGTTACATGTCCCATTAAATATTTTTGAACTAATACTGCACCAATAATCAATCCTATCCCCCTAATAGCTGCTTGATAGCGCCTGGCTAGTAAGAGTAATAGATAGGGTAATGATGAAGCACCTATCGCCACCACTAAAAAGCGCTCTTGCAGATTGCCTAGTAATAAGGTATAGGATAAAACCACTGTCACAAAAAGCTTCGTACGGAAATCCAAATGAAATCCTGTTTCAAAGTTTGGTTTTTCCATTAAGCCTTAAACCTCCTCAACCATCCCCGCCTTAACAAAATGTTTGCGTAAGAGTTTAATACCAATTGTACAACCAATATACATACCAAGCATGCCTAATAAGACGATTGGCACTAATGACCACATTGGTAGCACACTCATTAACTTATCCGCATACTCTTGGCCATACCCCATTTCCACTAATTGATTAATATAGGCCTCTCTAGCAAAATATAATGGCAACCATAAGCCGACATTCGCTAAACTTGCGACACTAAATGCAAGACGTGCCGCTTTAACACTTGTATACTGGCCACGTTTTAAGATAACTTCTGCTAAATACGCAGCAATTAAAGCGGTAGGAATGCCCCATATTCCATGACCGGAAATAATAAAGAACACCATAATAATCATCTGCTCAATAAATAACATGCCTGGTTTTTTAATCTTAGTCGCAAACAACATACATAATGGCCCACTAACAAGCCCACCTAAAAATGGCACAATTGGCATCGTCACCGGAATAAAACCAATCATCCCTGCAATAAATGTCGCTAACATGATTAATACAGAAAATAAGCCTACATTAATTAAGTCTTTAACTGTTAATTTTTGATTTTTCATACTGTATATTCCCTTCCTTTTTATTATTTTTGATATACCCAACTGTTTATAGTGTGAATCATATCTTATTAGCTAGCTTACCCATTCTCCCAACAAATGGCTTACTAATCTCATAAAATCCCTTTAAAACACTGTAGCGACTAGCCACCCCGATCCTAAAAAGCTATTAATAATGAAATCCTTCCGCCAATTTCGCACTTGTGATTAATTGTTGGTAGACCGGGGATTTTTCAAGTAATTCCTCATGAGTCCCGCTAGCTTCGACAAGACCTTCATCAATTACAACAATTTGGTCGACGTTTTGAATAGACTTCAAGCGATGTGAGATAATAATCACCGTTTTCCCCTTAGTTAAGGTATTCAAACTCTCTTGTATGGCTTTTTCATTTTCAACATCTAATGAAGCGGCGATTTCATCTAGTAAAATAATCGGTGCATCTTTTAAGAAAGCACGGGCAATTGATAGACGTTGCCGCTCTCCACCTGATAGACTGGCACCATTCTCACCAATTATCGTATCATAGCCATCTGGTAATTTTTCAATAAATTCTGCACAATGCGCTAATTGGGCAACACGCATAACCTCTTCATCGGTTGCACTTAGTTTACCGATACGAATATTCTCCATAATAGAAGCATTAAATAATGTGACATCTTGAAAGACAATCGATATCTTATCAAATAAAGATTCAGTCGCAATCTCTTTAATGTCTTTGTCAGATATCTTAATACTACCGCTATCATAATCATACAAACGAGAAACAAGACGCAAGATACTGGTCTTACCGCATCCTGATTTGCCGACTAGTGCCGTCACTTGATTTTTGTGAGCCGTAAAGCTAATATCCTTCAAAACAGGACTATCTGCATCATAACCAAAGCTGACATGCTTAAGATCCACATCGAATTCCGTTAAATCCGTCACTTCGCCAGTCTGAACCTTAGTTTCTTTAATCTCTTTAATCCGCTGAATCATCGCATCAATATAAAATAACTCGGCTATAAACATCGTAATGCCATCCACGCCATCTTTAATCTTAAATGCAGCCAGTAAATACCCTAAAAAATATAATAAACTCACTTCACCAGCCAGATATAACTTCATCCCAACAACTAAGACTAAAGCTAGACTCAAATAGACAATCAAGCCCGCTAATGTTACTAAACCTGCCACTTTGAATTCTGCATCAATATGAATCTTTTCACTCTTATTCATCTCTTCATATAAATGGTCTGTTACCGCTTTCGTTAAGCCAAAACTTTTAATCTCCTGTTGCAACTCAATCGTTTGTTGGAATAATTCGGAATTCTCTCTTAGTTTGTGATAATATTTTGTTTGATTGTTAATTTGCATTTTCTTAGAAAGTACCATAACAATGATTGCTGCTATCACTGGTACTAATACCGCCAAACCTAACTTGATATTCCCTGCCAATAACATCACCGCCATCACGACAAAGAATCCGGCAAAGCCAATGATTTTTGCAATCGCATGAGATAAAGCATGTTCAATTGCTGTCACATCCGCCATAATGGTTTGGGCTAAATCTGATAAATCATGCTTTGAGAAATAAGATAAAGGTAGTTCACTCAAATTACGAGCAATCTCAATCCGTAAATTCTCACTTTCCTTATAGGTCGCATTATATAGCGCATCATACTCAACACTTAACACTACATACATCAACACTAAGATTGCGACTGACATAGCAATATAAAAGCCACTACTCTTCGGACTAGCTTCGTGTAATAATTGTTCTAATAAGACCATCACTAACATCACCGGCGCCATCGTCGTTAGATAACTTAAAAAGCATAACAAACTAGCTTTCGTTAAATCCTTAGCCCCTTGATCGGTTAATGCTAGCTTTTCTCTAATTAGTCGTTCCATCTGTAACCCTCCAATCATTAGCTTCTTGGTAAAGTTCTTGTAGTTGATAGTATGTGCCGCGTTTAGCCATTAAAGTTTCATCTGTACCACGCTCAATAATCTGTCCTTGTTGTAAAACAATAATCTCATCGACTTTTTTAATCGTTGATAAGCGATGCGCAATCATAATAACCGTCTTATTCTGCATCAAATTATGAAAAGCTTGTTGTAATTGATGTTCATTATCTGAATCAATCGCAGCACTTGCTTCATCAAAAATCACAATTGGCGCATCTTTTAAAATCGCACGAGCAATCGCAATTCTTTGCTTCTCACCACCAGATAAATAAACACCCTTCGAACCAATCATCGTCTCTTCACGCTCAGGGAACTTATTAAGAATACTATCACACCCTGCTAGATGCATGGCATGGAAGACTTCACAACGATTGGCATCCTTTTTAGCGAGCGCTACATTTTCATAGAGAGTCTTTTTGAACAATTGAACATTTTGGAAGACAAATGAAATATTTTTTATGATGCACTCCTCACTATAACTCTCGATTGGATAACCACCAATTGTAATTGAACCATCTTGCACTTTATAAAAACCTGAAATTAACTTAGCAATAGTTGATTTTCCTGAACCAGACTCACCCACTAATGCATAAGTCTTGCCTGCTGGTAGCGAAAAAGTCAATTCTTCTAACACCGGCTTATCATTATAAGAAAAGCTAACATCATCAAAACGAATGGTAAAGTCATCCATTTCCTCATGCTCACCAAATGTTAGTGAATCTTTCTGCATATCAGCATAAATACTCTCCAACTTGGCAATCGCATCATTTGCCTGGAAGACATACATGCCAATATACATTACCTTCATCATATAAGTAAATAAGACCCCACTTAAAAATAAAAGCATTAACAATGGTACAATCACTTCAGTTGGATTAGCCTGTAAATCACTAAATAATAGCCAGATTGGAATAATAATCGCCATCAAACCTAAATATATTTCCTGAAAAACCACATAAGGACGCTTACAGCTCATCGAATAGTCTAAAGCGTTTTGACCATAATCTTTAATGGCCGCATTCAAGGCTTTAAAACTACGCACATCCACGCCAAAAACTTTCACAATCTGCATGCCACGAATATATTCAACCGTCTCCGTACTTAATCTTTCTAAAGCCGCTTGATAAATCTTCATAAATTCCTTCTCGCCCATCATCAAGTACATTAATACGCCACTAGCTACTAATAAAACCATTAATACCACGCCAACCCGCCAGTCAATCATCAAGCCTAAAATAATTAATAAAATAGGCATCAAACTAGCACCCGTATTATCTGGAATCAAATGAGCTACCGCCGCATGAGTTAACGCAGCATTATCATCTAAAATCTTTCTCACCTTACCTGATTCATTAGTATCCATAAAACGGAAACTAGCCTTCGATAAGCCCTCAATACCATATTTCCTTAAATTCGTCTCCAAACGAAAAGCAAACATATGCGATACTAAACCTGACGCCATATAACAAAGCGAGCCAAGTACTAGTAATAAGACAATCTTCATTAAGTTGGTAGTAATTATTTCTGGGTCAGTAGTCTTTAGTAATTCATTAAAAAAAACATATAAATAATAAAATGCACTAAGCTGTAAAAAAGTAGATGCTATTGATAAAATAATCGTCAAATAGACTAAATACTGCTTCTCTGGTACATAACTAATTAACTTCTTATATACGTTTAACACATGACCTCCTCCTTTTATCCCTTTTAGACTTTTAACTCCAAAAATACCAACTCGTCTGAATAATTGCTATAGCATAAAAATTGCTTAAACAAGCTAGAAACTATTGTGAAATAAGGACTTCATCTATCTATATTGTATCAAAGGCCAAAATCAGCTACAATATAAGCAGAAACAATCGGTCTAATAAGAATAATGTCTAAATGGTCTAATAGGTAAACTATATTATCATAAACTAATGATAAAGGAGGAAGCAAGATGTACAAAGACTTTTTAGAAAAATTGGGTTGGCAAAAACAAGTTAATTGCCAAAAATATTGTCAAGTTGGTACGACTTATCAACTCATAACAAAAGAATTTGATGGATTATATTGGTTTTATGAAACAGAGGATTTTATTATTGATATTCATGATTTTTTTGTGCGCCAAGAGGTATTAATTGAAGACTTTCCTGATGTTAGCTCCTATATGACGATTTGTTCTTCGTATATTATTTCCGCTAATGGCGAAAGCTTTACACCCTATCAGCCACTATCAGCGAATAGTTTGTATGTTTGTAATGTCTGTCATAAAGATTTTCGTTTTTTACTACATGGCAACTTTCCCTATCTAAGTGTTGGGATTAATTTCAAAGACAAAATGCTAAAAGAACAGTTATGTACCCTATCTATACAACAAGACTTTAACGTAGATGATATGTTTTTTGAGACAAGAAGCTCAATTGTTGCCCCCATCGAACAAATTGCTTCAGTGATTCTCAACTGTAAAATGACTTCCCCTGCAGCTGAAATCTTTTTTGAAGCTAAGGCAAAAGAATGGTTAAGTATTACCTTGGATCATTATTTAAACCAGCTTTCTAAAAAAGAACTACCAAAAGACGATAAAGATGCCTTACGGAATGTCTCTAACTATATTAATGACCATTATCCTTTAGATATACCACGTGAATTATTAGAAAAAATTGCTATGATGAGCGGCACAAAATTAAAACGACTCTTTAAAGAAGAATATCAAATGAGTATCACGGAATATACACAAAGACGGCGCATGAATATTGCCGAAACCTTATTATTAACGACTAATCTCGATATCAAATCCATCGCCAATTCAGTCGGTTACGCCTCGCATAGTAAGTTCTCCAGTTATTACAAGAAATATAAAGGTATCTACCCAAAAGATGTGCGAAAATTACAAAATACGAAAAGCTATCTAACTTGCAATCATTATCAAGAATGTTTAGAACAATGCAAAGAATCCTTAAAAGAAAATCATCCATAGCTAATAAAGCCTTGCACTCGATAGACTCTCAAAAACCAGTCACTATCTACCGCAACATAGCTCTTCTTTAGCTATATCTATCGTTTTAAAAACTTTTATAGACTATCTTTATGATGTTCCTAGCAGATGAGGCTTTAGAAAAAATTTGGCATGTTCGTTCTAGTCTAGCCAACATGCTAAATTATCTAGAACTAAGTGAACTAGATGCTTTATGACTGCTTGCTAGTGCCTTCCTTCTATGTTAGAATATTCTTTAACACAAAAAGGAGAAATTTTATGGAACTTTCAAAATTTATGATTATGCTAGCAATTATTGTCTATTTAGGGATGATGATTGCAGTGGGGGTTCGAATGTCCCACAAAAACAACAATGCCGGGGACTTTTATCTTGGCGGAAGGAAATTAGGCCCCTTTGTTACGGCAATGAGTGCGGAAGCTTCTGATATGAGTAGCTGGCTTTTAATGGGTTTACCAGGGTTAGCTTATTTATCAGGTGTGGCAGAAGCTAGTTGGACGGCTATTGGTTTAGCGATTGGAACCTATATTAACTGGTTAGTGATTGCTAAAAGGGTCAGACGATATACTGAAGTAGCAGGAAACTCTATTACCATCCCAGAATTCTTTGAAAATCGTTTTAAAGATCATTCGCATTTACTATTAAGTCTTTCAGCGATTATGATTGTAGTCTTTTTCGTTCCTTATACAGCTTCAGGATTTGCAGCTTGTGGAAAATTATTCGCCACAATCTTCGGAGTACCGTATCTTACGGCAATGCTTGTAAGTGCAGTAGTAATTGTACTCTATACCATGTTAGGTGGATTCTTAGCAGCTAGTACTACTGATTTTATTCAAAGTATCATTATGAGTATTGCATTATTAATCGTTCTTACATTTGGTGTTCAAGTAGCTGGTGGTTTTGGTGCAATTATTGATAATGCTAAAGTCTTACCAGGATATTTTAGTATTTCACAAGGTTATGATGCAATTAACAAGACAGCAACTGACTTTGGAATAGCGCAAATTATTTCTACCCTGGCGTGGGGGTTGGGATATTTTGGAATGCCACATGTTTTATTACGCTTTATGGCGATTGAATCTGAAGAAATGTTAACCCTTTCTCGTCGCATTGCTTCTACTTGGGTAGTTATCTCCCTTGCAATTGGTGTCTTTATTGGCGTAGTTGGTTATAGTATGACAAAAGTTGGTGCTTTAGAGGTCTTAACAGGAGCAAATTCCGAAACAATTATTGTAAAAATTGCCGATTTATTAAGTCAACAAGGTATTATTGCAGCCATTTTAGCCGGGTTAATCTTAGCGGGAATCTTAGCTTCTACTATGTCAACAGCTGATTCGCAATTATTAGCAGCCTCTTCTGGTATCTCACAAAACTTAATTCATAATGGTTTAGGCATTAAATTATCAGTCAAAGGTAATATGTTAGTAGCACGAGGAACCGTTATCTTAATCGCCTTGGTTGCCGTATTTTTTGCAAAAGATCCAAATAGCTCAGTCTTCCGTATCGTATCCTTTGCTTGGGCAGGATTTGGCGCAACTTTTGGTCCAGTGATGTTACTTGCCTTATTTTGGCGCCGTATGAATAAATGGGGTGCGATTAGTGGCTTATTATCAGGTGGGGTGATGGTCTTTGTCTGGAAATATGCGATTCGTCCATTAGGTGGCTTCTGGAATATTTATGAATTATTACCAGCCTTTATTGTTGCGATGCTTATGATTGTAATTGTTAGCTTATTAACTAACCCGCCTGAACAAATCGTCTTAGATGAATTCGATCTTGTAAACCAAAAAAAATCATGATGAACAACTAGAAAAGTTTGAGGGATTTGATGTTATTTCCCTTGAGCTTTTTTATTATGCGCTATTGTGGACTTAACGCAAGAAAAAACCGTAAAATTACAAAAAATATCTTCTAAAATATGTTATACTATATATAAGGTCAATTCTCTAAAATGTTTTTAAGGAGGTAACATCATGAAAAACTTTACTAAATTTTCTCAAGAATTCCGCTACAAAAAATTACACCAACTAAACCTAGCTTGTGCAATTATTCAAATTTTAGGAACACTTATCTTTATGGTAGCTAATTCCGGTGAGTTTCGCGTTTTCGTTGAGGGCATGCCTAAATTCAGCTTTTCTTTAGCTTGTGGCGCTTTATTACCAGGCTTAGCTAAAGTTGCTTTGATTTATTTAGGATTTTATATTTTTATTTCGATTTTAGAATTTGTAAAAATGTACTTATTCCTACACTTCCAAGATACACCATTCCCAATTGTCCCTGCTGATTATAATGAAGATGAATTAGTAGAAGATGAATTTGACGATGAAGATGATGAAGACAATCACTGTGCTTGCGGATGCGGTTGTGACGGACATTAATCCAATTTAAATGCGTATACAAAAAGATTCTCAATAAGATTTTGCTTAGAGAGAATCTTTTTTTGTTAGAATGTCATTGGATTTTCTTTTAAATAATAACAAATTAAAACTTGCAATGCTAAAATCGCCGGCACACCTAGATAGAATTTCGGCTTATTCACTTTATGATGAAATAAATCCATCCCCATTAAAGCCCCAATCGCCCCTCCAGCTATCGCTAATACTAATAAATAAGACTCACGAATACGCCACTTACGAGAAACAGCTTTAAACTTGTCCATACCATAAACTAAAAACGTCATGCTATTTAATAATGCTAAGTAAATTAACCACAAACGGTACTGACTAAAATATGCTTGCAAGAAAAAACGATACGGCCCCACAAAGGTAGATAGCACCACCGTCTGAATTACTACCCATAATAAACTATAGAAGCGATTCACTAAAGGCCACTTATGACAAGCTAAATCAAATACCATTTGCGCCACTAAACTTCCCAAAGCTCCACCAAAAATCGTGACTAACTTTAACAAAATTTGCGGCTCAACCCCCTTACCAACTCGATGATCTCGATTAATATCACCCCAAAAGATGGCAAAAGCTAAACTATTCATAATAACAAAATAAATAAGTACTGGTTTTGCAGACAAAATAATCCCCCTTTTTATAAGATAATTGCATTACCATTATACAAAAAATCCAGTAGAAATAAAATACGGGGATGATGATGCAAGATCTGACATGGATAAAATGCTCATCCGTAGTCCTATCTCTTTAAAAACTAATAGTAGCCGACGAAAAAACATCTGAAAACAAAAAAAGAAGCAGTTACCCACTTCTTTTCTAAGATTCAAACTAATTGTACACAAGACTTTATCATAAACTGGCGATAAAGCGCTGGAATTGTTGTTGTCCGACAGGTGTGCGCTTAAATACACCAGCATCTGCTAATACTTGTTCGAAAGCTTCACCGATTGCATGTTGGATAATCTCTGTGACATTTGATTGGGTAATCTCTGGATTGCTTGCCTTAATTTGTTTGGCCCAGGCTAGATGTGTCACATCGATTTTATTTGATTTTTGTAAGAGATATTTTTCGACTTCTGCTAGCTCTGTTTTTAAGCGTGGTGGCAAAATCGCCAATCCCATTACCTCAATCAAGCCAATATTTTCCTTTTTAATATGATGCAAATCTTGGTGCGGATGGAAAATGCCATCTGGATACTGCTCACTTGTGCGATTATTTCGTAAAACTAGATCCAATTCCCATACCTGATCTTTAATGCGAGCAATCGGCGTAATCGTATTATGGGGAATGGTACTAGTATGGCTTAAAATATCTGCCTCTACATCCGAATAGTTACGCCACTGATTAATGATCTTCATAGCAGCCGCAACGATTGCCTCACGATTATTAGATTGCAAACGAATTACCGACATCGGCCATTTGACAATTCCACTCATGACTCCAGGAATCCCCAAATCAAAATCCCTTTCAATCGGCGCTTGCTCCATCGGGAAAATATGGCGACCGGCTTGATAATGATCATGCGCCAAAATCGAGCCACCCACAATCGGCAAATCGGCGTTAGAACCAACAAAATAATGGGGCAACTGCTGAACAATCGCTAGTAAATTCTCAATACTACGCTGATTAATCTTCATCGGACGCAATTCTTGACTCAAGAAAATCGAATGCTCGGTAAAATAAGCATAGGGCGAATATTGAAAGCCCCACTCCTCCTGATTAATCTCCAAGCGAATAATCCGATGATTACTTCTAGCCGGAAAATTACTGCGACCATAATAGCCTTCATTACTCATCGCCAAAACAGAAGGCGGATACCCTGTAACTTTTGCTTTTTTAGCTGCCGCAATCTCTTTTGGATCCTTTTCAGGTTTTGATAGATTAATCGTAATTTCCAAATCGCCATACTCACCACTGTAGCAAAAGGCAATATTTTTAGCGCACTCACGAGTTTTGATATAATTATTCGCCCGACTTAAGTGGTAAAAATAATCGGTCGCTTGTTGAGGGTTTTCTTGATATAATTTGGCAAAATTACGGTTAATCACGGATGGTAAAGGCGTCACAAGATTCATAATCGCTGCTTCAATTTGGTCTTTTTCAGCAATAGTAGCGCTAATCACACGAGATTCCTGCGCATATTCTAACATTCGATCCAATAAATCCAGTAACGACTGATCGGCTAAAACCTCACAACTTGCATCATAATCCACCAAATCCAGTAGATGCAGCAGCTGATTTGTCGTATAAAAGCGATCTTCTTCATCGATTAGCTCCAATAAAATCGACTGTTGCACAAATGATTTGATTACGGCATCGATCATCCTACTCATCCCCCATTAAAATTGAGGCACCATCACTAATTTCAGCAAGATAAAATGACGGCGCATAGCCAATTTTTTCGAGATATGCGTTATAAATCGCTTGTTTTACCTCTTCAACGCAATCCTTTTTAACTAAAGCAATCGCACAACCGCCAAATCCAGCACCTGTCATGCGAGCACCAATCACGCCATCTAATCCCCAAGCTGTATGGACTAAAGTATCCAATTCCTTACCAGTCACTTGATAATCGATTTCCGTTGATAAATGCGATTCCTTCATTAATTGGCCAAAACCCGTTACATCACCATGTTTTAACAATTCAGCTGCTTTAATAGTCCGCTCATTTTCACTGACAGCATGGCGGGCCCGCTTAACTAATAAGTCACTACTCAAATATTCTTTCGCCGTTTCTAATTCTTCCACCGTCAAATCCGCTAAAGTTGTGATATCTAGATGTGCTTGTAGTTCTTTTAGTGCCTGACGTGTTTCGGCAAAACGTTCATTATATTTAGAGTCAGCCAATTCGCGACGTTTATTGGTATTCATAATCAAAATCACTTCATCTTTTAAGTTAACAGGTACTAATTGATAGTGAAGTGTATTGCAGTCCAATTGAATGGCGTGATTTTCTTTTCCCATACCAACTGCAAATTGATCCATAATACCAGAATTTACACCAATATAGTCATTTTCAACTTTTTTACCTAATTTGACCAAATCAATCATTGATACTTCTAATCCATAAATAGTTTTTGCTACCACACCCATTAATAATTCTAAGGACGCAGACGACGACAAACCGGCACCGTTCGGAATATTACCATAAACCAATATATTCAAGCCATACGGTAACTGATAACCCATCTCTTGTAGATACAAAAAGACACCTTTCACATAATTTGTCCAGCCATCCTCCTTTTTAAAGCTCAAATCATCTAGCAACACTTGGTAGAGTCCATTATCCTTAAAGTTATCCGAATACAAATGCAATTCACGATCACACCGCTTTGAAACCACCGCATAAGTTCCCAATGAAATCGCACACGGAAAAACATAACCACCATTATAATCCGTATGCTCGCCAATCAAATTAATCCGACCAGGCGCAAAGAAGACTTGTGGCTCATCAACACCAAAAACACCTTTAAACTCATCTACTAAAACTTTAACATCTTTTTTCATAGCAACCTCCTCCTAAATAACTAATAACTAATATTTACATTTAAAAATCCATTACTTTCAATAGTAATAGTTGCGATACCTGTCATATAATCATAATTAATTTTTGGATTTTCATATGAATCTGTTGTACCATCAATAATAGTTACAGTTGGTTCTTGTGATAAATCATGAATTGTAAATGTTGTTAATTTCTTATCACCAAAAGTTGTTTCACAAATGTAATGATCATATACCCAATTTTGAGCTTCAACCTTTGATAATTGAGGCAAATTAATGGCTTCGTTAGTAGTAGTAGCAGGTTCCCACAAAGCATCTTTATTGGTAGTGAAATTATTAAGATTAATCGCAATACCATTTTCAGTTTCTGCTAATTTGACATAACTATTAGCGGGTAACATTACTTCTACTTCTCTATTAGTCAATCTAACTTTACCTGTTTGTGCTACATTTTTATTATAGTAATAATTATATAGATACCAAGCGTGATTAAATTGTTGCGCAAAAATATCACCTTCATATTGTTTTGGATATAGATTTTCAAAATAGTTAATTCTCTTATTTTTATGTCTAATATCTCGATCAGTCATATTTTTCACTAAAACGATATCATCCAATTTGCTAGTATCAATAGTTGTTGGTACAGCTGGAATAACCCCGTATCTACCTGTAGTATATAAAGGTGTTGTTGCTTTATTAGTATTTAAACCAACGAAGTAATCTCCATTTCCATGGTGACTATACTCACCTTTTAAAAATACTTTAGTTGAAGTTAGTACATCTTCTTTTGTAGGCGCAGGATTGGCAATCACATCTCTAAAGAATTCCAAAATAACATTATCAAATAACGGGGTATTCTGATTTCTAACGCCATATGTATAAAACGGATGTTCAAAATTATAAACACAACCACCATTTAAATAAATATTTAGTGCCTCTGAACCTAACATTGCTTCTGGTTCTGTTAGCCATTGACGATTACCTTGGTTTTTACCGATAGTTGATTGTTCAAACAATTTCCATTTACCAGTTTCATACCATTTCCAAGTATCCATTAATCCGCCCCATTGATAGGCTTTATTTGCTAACCACAAGCCTTTCATATAACTTGTAGTTGGTGCATCATTACCTTCTGCTGCAGGAGTATTCTTATACATAAAAATAAAGTTTTGCCAATACTGGTCCACGGCATCTTTGAAAACAGTTTTCCCATGTGTTCCTAGCGCTTTTTCAATTGCAGCACCATTATTTTGTTCAGACCAAATAAAATAACCACCATACTTAGCTGATAATTCTAAGTATTTAGCTGCATTAGATTCAACATTATTCGTCCACACCCAATAATTTTCGGTACAGAATAAACCTTGTAAGTTATCATACTTTTTATACATTTGTTCAATCCAATCAAAAGTTAACCAATGAGTTGCTGTATAATAATTGACATTTCCAGCAGTAAAAGTTGTTATTATAATCGGAATTGGCTCTTTTTCTTGTGTTTGTGGATTAATATGATTTTTGGCTAATTTCAAGAAATGCTCATAGAAATCAGCTGCTGAACCGTCTCGTTTTGGTAAATCATCTGGATGTAATTCGATTACCACATAAGGTTTAATATCTTCTGGAATGCTTTCCCATTTACCATATAAAGTATCTTCACCCCAAAATTCGTAATTCCCCTGTTCGTAAGCACTACCATTAGCATATAAAGGGATCATCATTAATGGTGATTCATTCGAAATTTCTCGTCTCTTTTGATTACTAATCACTTCAGAATTTTCTTTTTTGTCCGCTATAATGTACGCATCAGCAAAATCTACTTCATCGCCCCATGTTTCACGACCTGCATAAGCATTTAATTCAAGCGTTTGTGTCCCTTTAGGAATCTCAATAAAAATTGGAATTGCCGGTGTATGATAATCAATACCATTAGGATAACTATCAAGTGTACTATAAACTACTTTACCATCTAGTTTAACCTCAATTTTTTCAATGGTTGCATAATTTTCTAAATGGCCACTTGCTGTTCTATCCAACCCAACAAAAGTATGAAATTCTGAAGCATTTACAGTTGAAATATCATAAATAACGCTTGATGGTTGTGAGGCAATTGTACCTAAGCCTTTTTCAAATACGTTAATTGTGCCATCAGCCATTTTTAAAGACAATTGATTATTTTGTCCATTGTTACCAGTGCTAAAAGGTTTATTCTTTTGGACTTGTTTATTAGTATCTGCATCTCCATGAATTGCAGAGACCCAATTTAAATCTGATAAATAAACCATTTGAGGTGTAATAGTTAACTTAACATCAGCAAACACGACTTCATCAGCCCAAGTTTGGCTACCTGAAAAGCTTTGTAAACTAATACTTTTGGCATCATCAGGAATAGCAACATCAAACGGAATTGCTGCAGTTTTTGTGTTAATCCCATTTGGGTAATTTGTTTCTGTAGTAAAGACAATTTCATCATCTACTAAAATAACAACTTTTTCAATTTCTCCATGATTAGCTAAGTTTGAAGTAGCTGTTTGATCTAATCCAACAAATCCAGATAATGATTTCACTGAATAGTCACTAATATCATATTCGATTTTAGAAGGTTTATCCGCAATAGTTCCTAAGCCTTTTTCAAATTCCTTAACAGTCCCATCAGGCATTAGTAAAGAAATTTTATTATCACGCCCATTATTCCCCGTACTGAATGGCTTATCTTTTTGGACAACTTTCTCTTTATCAACATCACCATGCGTCGCTAATGTCCAATCTAAATCAGAGAGATATAGTTCTTTCGTTGTAGTTCCATCATTTTCTAATGTTGCCGCATCAATAACAGCAGTGTTTATACCAGCTAAAATACCCAAGAGCAATAAAACAACAAGCGCTACTTTATTATATTTATGATGTATCATTGTGATCCTCCTCAATAACTTAACCCTACTAAACTATTTAGACAAATCTATCTTCACAATAAGCATTTTTTCTGCAGGTAATTCAATTTTATCTTTCTTTATGTACGCCTCCTGACCGACGACTATTTCAACAATATCTTCAACATTATACTCAAATGCGATACTTTGTGCTTCCAATGATGGATTACGGTAGGAAATGATTAGTTCGCTCTCGTCATCATTTAAGCACTTAAATCCATAAATACTTGCCATATTACTTGGCTTTTCTCCAAAGAAGACACTATTTTTCAATGTCTGATAATTCTGTTCAATCCATTTAATTGCTTCTGAATTGGCTTGCCAACGTTCTTCATCAAACATGGTATATGAATAATAAAATTCCCAAAAACCATTACCACGCGTTGAAATGAATAATAAATAATCTTTAAATTCCGCAACTGTCGAATGAATTGGTGCATCTAAATACCATGTGTGAGCCGATACCGCATAGATTGGGTCATGATTATATAGACTACTTAATGGTAATTGAATATCACGCTCAAATAAAAACTCATAATATTGCGAATCACGATAAGTAATCATCTTACTAGTATCTGTTGTCTGTTCCATAACATAACCCACATCTTGCGAACTTTGAATCCATAAAGAATTAACCCATTGCAAGAACCATGGACTTGGATTTACATATGAGGTTAAATTTAACCAAAAATCTTTTGCGCCTCGTTCCTTACGTAAATCAATAAACAATTCAACTAAGAACTCGTATACTTTCGTCATAGTATGCATGCCATAAGGACCACTCGCATCATCTTCTGCTGGTTGCAATAATAAGCCATCAATTTTCCAATATGAAATATCATATTTTGTTTGGTATTCAAGCATTTTACGTTTCATTTCACGTAAATAATTAAAATCACCGACATTAACATCATTGCTGCGACTATTTTTACTACCAATTTTCAATTCAGGATGAGCTTCTAGCCAATCACTCATAATAACTTCAGTGCCATTATATCCGCCTCTTGGTCCAATCCATAAACCTAAACTAGCATCAAAGCTCTTCACCAATTCAGCAATATCAGTTAATTCATTTGGAAACTTTTCATTAAATTGCCAAACGCTTTGATAATTCGTCCAACCGTCATCGACTACATAGGCATCTAATTTAACTCCATAATTAGCAAATCCTTTATGAATAGTAGAAAAACTCTTAAGAATACCGTCATTATTAATCTCTGTCATGTGGTCATACCAAGAATTATATTGCTTTCTAAAGTAGCTTGGTTGCGAAATCCCTTTAAGATAGGATAGAAAAGCTTGTTTTAACGAATCTTTATCGCTGTCAGTAGCACTTCCGACAATCGCTGGAAAGATTTCTTTAGGAAATTCAGTCTGCTCACCTAAATAATATTTACTAGTATAAGTTTGTTTGGTCACTCGATTTTCACTAAGCGGGAATTCTGTACCTAAAAATAATGAATTTGCATAGACCGGCTGACCTAATTCAACGTAATACCCCTTAAAACCTGCCATTTCTTTAATATCTTTTTGCTTTTTAGGATAATAGATTTGATTATTTTCTTGAAATTCAATTAACTCTACTATAATATAATTAATCTTTTTAGCTGATTTTTGAATCGTAACCGTCTTAGCAATAACATCAAAACGTGCATCATAAACTACATTTATTTTAATATCATCACTTTCAAATAGCACTTCAACTTTCTCATTAGTATCTTTTACTAATGTCAATTTACATTCTGAGGCGTAAATCTCTGTTCCATCCAAAAATTTTATGATAAATTCCTCACACCTTTTAATTGGAACAGCCATATTTGCTTTTAAATTATTAATAGCACTTGTATAAAATTCATTACCATCATAATAAAAAGTTCTACTAATTTTCTTGTTACTAATCTCCACTTATATCACCTACCAATTCTATTTTAATAACACTTGCAATATCATTAGGTAAAGGATAAGTAAAATGATCAACATCGCCATATTGCGCAAAACATAAATCTTTAAAAGCATTAGTATTCCAACTTTTAGAAATCTTCACTTCACCAGCATCATGTAAAAAGCTCATGCGTTTAATATCAGTTTCTTTAAGCCCTGGTAAATAGATTGGTCCAATTGGTTGTTCAAAGATATGCGCATAAATTGTATTGTTATTACGTGTATAATACCCCCATTCAGGCTTTACTAAATCTGCATAGCCACAACCATAAATTGCTTCTTGGTGCTGATTCATCCAAGTCGCAAAAGTATCTAGAATAGCGATACTATCTTGTGGGATATTCCCTAAAGCATCTGGTCCAACATTTAAAATCATATTACCATTTTTGCTAACACATTCAATTAATTTGCGAATCAAGACTTTAGCTGGTTTGTATAAGTGATCATTGGGATTATACGCCCAGTTATTATTCATCGTAATACATAACTCCCATGGGATAAACTCACCTTTATAGTTTCTAATGCCTTCATGCGGTACGATTTGTTCTGGACTAACAAAATCTCCCGAATACAGATTAATCGCATCCGTCACAATACTTCCAAAGCCTTCACCTGACGTTTCTAAGCGATTATCAATAATTACATTAGGCTGATGTTTTCTAACCATCTTGATTAATTCAGTGGCACGCCATTTTTCACCAACCATCTCTTCATATGAATAATCAAACCATAAAATATCAATCTGACCATAATTTGTTACAATCTCTTCAACTTGATGATGCATATAATCAAGGTAATTCTCAAAATCAATTTCCTCATCTTTATAATCTTCATTGTCGCGCATTGGGTGGTTCAAATCTTTGTATTTTGGATAATCTTTATGATGCCAATCAATCAAACTAAAATACAAGCCTACTTTCAAACCTTCTGAACGCACCGCATCTACATATTCCGCTACTAAATCACGTCCAATTGGGGTATTAGTTACTTTATAATCAGTATACTTAGAATCAAATAAACAAAAACCGTCATGATGCTTCGCAGTCAAAACCATATATTTCATACCAGCTGCTTTCGCCAACTTAGCCCATTCTTTCGGATTGTATTGCGTTGGATTAAATGCATCAAAATATGGTTGATAGTCCTCTATAGATACTTTCTGATGACTACGATACCATTCGCCTTTCCCAGGAATTGAATAAATTCCCCAATGAATAAACATCCCAAAACGATCATGTCTAAACCATTCTGTCTTCTTATTAATCATGTCTAAACTATTTATCATCCTTTTACTGCGCCTCCTCCTAATGCTTCAATAAAGTACTTACTTGTAAACGTAAATAAAAGAATCGGTGGTAATACAATAACGATAATTGCTGAAAATAGCCCATTATAATTCGTATTAAAACTTGTTGTAAATTGCCCTAATAAAGCCGGAACAGTTAATTGATCATGATCGATAATCAACATTGATGACCAATAATACTCATTCCAATTATTCATAAACGCTAAAATCCATGCTGTTAAAATTCCCGGTCTAGCAATCGGCAACATAATTCGCCAAAAAATCTGACTATGACTAGCACCATCAATTTCTGCTGCTTCTTCTAATGAATCAGGAATAATAGCAAAATAGTTACGAATAATAAAGAAACTCATTGCAATACCACTACATGTATACACAAACATTAAAGCAAATGGCGTATTGTAAATGCCAATTTTATTAACAAGATTATATACTGGGAAAGTCATCGCTGTCGCTGGAATAAACATAGTAGAATAAATCATCGCAGTTACTATTTTTTTCCCTTTAAAATCCATTCTTGCGATTACATAAGCAGACATTGAAATCATAATAATACTCAATGTTGCTGAAACGGTAACGATTTTAAAACTATTCCAAAAATAATGAAGTACATTCATTTCCGTAAATACAGAGATATACCCATCAAAACTAATATCTTTTGGTAAAGTAAACCCAGGTTCTAAAGTAGGATCAGCTTTTAAAGATGATAAAAACACCCAAATAATCGGGAATAAAGAAATTAAACAAGTAATTGTCATATAAACATAAATTACCCACTTACTTTTTTTAGACAATCCACTACTATGAATATTGTGTTTTTTATGCTTTTTCATCTTACTTGCCCCCCTTACTGCTTCGTTTCTTCATACCAAAAATTAAGTTAATGCAAACAATAATTAGCATACCGCCTAATATTTGGAATACCCCAATTGTATTGGCACGCGCATATTGTGTTCTTGAACTTGCCACAGCCAAATCACGAATAATATAACTAATACTCTTCGTACCAGCTGCACCTTTTGTTAAAAAGAATACCTCGTTATACAATAGGAATCCTGCTGTAGCCGCTAAAATCGAGATTGTCTTAATAGTATCTTTAATCATCGGTAGCGTAATATAAAATTCTCTACGCCAACCAAAAATACCATCTAAAGTTGCCGCTTCATAAATTTCTTTAGGAATTGCAAAAATTTGACCCAATACCATAATCGTTGAAGTTCCAGCAAAGAAAATATAAGCACATGTCATAGCAATAAAATTAATTCCTGGTGTCAATAATATTGCACCATTATAATCAGGATTAAATACTCTAATAATTTGATTAATCACCCCGTAATTAGGATTGTAAATTTGTAAGAAAATTAATCCCATTGCAGCACTAGAAATAATGCTTGGAATAATATATACATTACGTGCAAATTTCCAACCTTTTAACTTTTTAGAAAAAGCAATCGCTACTGAAACTGCTAAAGGTACTTGAACTAACATACCAATTACAGCCCATAATAAAGAATTTCTTAATGCTTCCCAAAAGAATGGATGTTTTGTAAAAATATAAATATAATTAGTAAGTAAATCTTTCCATCCATAAAAACTAGGATTATTTAAATTAGTATAATCCCATTTCATAAAAGATGATACAAATACAATAACGACTGAGTATAAATAAAACACTGAAAAACAAATTAAAGTAGGTAATAAAAATAACCAAATAAATCTTTTCTTTTGTACAGAACGTTTTTTCATACTCATTTTCTTTTCACCCATTAAATTCTCCCTCCTATAAAAATTAGGATATCAATAACAAGTACCGATATCCTAAAATAGTTGTCAATTAACCATACTAATTAATTAAGGCGATTAATGTATCTTGTGTTTCTTGAACTTTTTGATTTACATCACTACTTGCAGCACTTTCGCTTAGAGCATTAATTAAGGTGCTACGAACATCTCCACCCCATGCATCATTAATTGTTTTTACAGCATAATCAGCATTTTTCACTTGAGCAATTGCAGTACCTAATAATTTTACAGTAGGATCATCGCTATGTTCAGCAAGCTCTGCTACATTGATATTTTCATTAGCAGGATTAGCTCCAACTTTTTCAAAAATCACTTTTTGCACTTCATCGCTAGTCATATATTTCAAGAACTCTAATGCTAATTCTTGTTTTTCTTTACTCATGCTACTTGAAATTGTCATACCACCACCGCATGAACTAATCGCAACATGTCCAGGATATAATCCAGGTGCAATAGCAGGGTTTTCAACTACACCACCAGCAGCCCACACACCATTAAAGAATACCGCTGATTTATTTTGTACAAAATCTGCTGAATAAGTATCTGCTGAACCACCAGAGTTTTGAGCACCATTTTGATTAACAGCAGTCATGACAGTTGTTAATGCATTTGTGAATGCAACGGATTTAATGCCTTCTTCAGTCAAAGGTTGTTCCAATAATTTGCGTCCTTCTTCTGTTTCAGCTAAGGCAGTATTTAATAAACGAATAGCTGGCTCCCCTGCACCGAAAGCATAAATTCCTTTATCTGTTCTTACTTGTTCCATTGCGCTAGAGAAAGCACTCCAATCATTCCATTCTTCAGGTGTTTTAGCTCCAGTTGCTTCAAAAATATCTTTGTTATACCAAAGTCCCATAGTAAACATTTGATCGTGAACAGTAAATAATTTTCCGTCTACTAAATTTTGTGTATAGTTTAAACCAACATTTTTTTGTAAATTATTTTCATCAATATATGGTTTTAAGTCTAATACTAAATCTTGTTCGATTGCTGCTAATGATACGGCATTCCCTGCTAAGTCAATCATATCTGGGAATTGGCCGCTTGCAACTTTATTATTCATAATATCTACTAAACTTCCGGAAACTGGTGTTGGTTTAAATTGTACTGGTCCATCTTCATGTTGTTTAGCAAAATCATCATATAAATCACGCATTACTTTTGCGACTGGCCATTCATCTTCATTATGGAAATAACCATGATAAAATTCTAAAACTTCTTGTTTACCATCATTTGATGGTGTTGGATCAGTTCCTTCGTTAGAGTTATTCGAACATGCCACCAATCCTAATGCAGCTGTTGCTAAAACTACCGTACTTTTTAATAATTGTTTTTTCATGTTAATCCCTCCAAGAGTTTTTTTATTTATATTTTTTATCCTAAAATATTTTTAATCTGCTGATTATTTTGGTGTGTATGAATGAAATTCAACAGATTTTAAAATTAAGTCATGCGCTTGTTCAAGAGATGCTAACTTTTTATTCGCAATTAATTGAATAATAATATTACCAATAACCGTTGCTTCATATAGCCCAGTAATAACTTCTTTTCCTGTTATATCCGCAATTAATTGTGTGAAATATGTTGATTTCGAACCACCACCTATTAAGTATATTTTTTGATACTGTTTATTTTTAATCTTTTCTAAATCTTGAATGGTATTACGATATTTAATTGCTAAACTATAATATGCCGTCTTAAAGAATTCAGCCGCAGACTCTGGCACGTTTTGTCTTGTATTTTTTGCATACTTTTTAATCTTTTGAATAATATCACCTGGTTTACTAAATTGTTCATTATCTGTATCAACGATGCATACATCTTTTTCGCAAGCTTTCACCATGGTAGTAATATCATCGAAAGAATAACTTTCACCATGTACTTCAAAATCTCTTCTTAATTCTTCAACAATCCATAATCCTGTAGAATTTTTTAAAAATAGATTCGCACTATTAAATCCAAGTTCATTCGTAAAATTATACGCTAATGATTCTTTTGTTATGATTGGTTGTTCTGTTTTGATACCAATTAATGACCAAGTACCACACGATATAAACACTTCATCATCAAATGGAATTGCAGCTACCGCACTCGCGGTATCATGTTCACAAATATTAATTACCTTAATTTCATTAAATCCATATTCAGCTTTTATATGCCCTAGAACATGACCACTCTTCACAATCCTAGGAAGAAAGTTTTCGTTCAAACTAAATTGCTGAAGCAGTTCTTTATTCCAACTCTTCTTCTCGGGCATTAACATTTGTGTAGTAGAAGCAATACTTTCTTCAATAACTGTCTCTCCTGTTAAATAATAATTAAATAAATCTGGCATCATTAAAATTTTATCAGTATTAAAATAGATACTCGGCATTTGTTTTTGAACACTCATTAATTGAAACAAAGTATTAATCTCCATTAATTGTGTCCCCGTCTTAAAATATAGGTGATCTAACGAAACATACTTAGCTATTTTTGCTAAAATCCCTTTAGTTCTTGAGTCACGGTAATGAACAGGCGATGAAAGTAGCTCACCTTGGAAATTCAGCATGCCAAAATCTACTCCCCAAGTATCAATTCCAACCGAAATAATTTTCATTTTTTTTGAAGCAATTTCTATACTTTCTAGGATTTTTTTGAATAAATAATCAAAATCCCAACACATTACTCCGCATTTTTTTATCGGTACATTAATGAAACGATTGATTTCTTCAAAGTATAATTTATTTATATTAATTGGAGAAATTACCGCTCTTCCGGAAGTTGCACCTAAATCTATTGCTAAAACCCCCTCCATATCATCACCTCCTTTTTCTTCTACATCTATATTAAATACTATGCTGTTAGCGTTTACAATATATGAACGATATGTTGGAATTTATTCAAAAAATGATGGATTTTTATTCAATGACATTCACGTAAATGCTTAAATATGTTATTATTTAAGTAAATTATTAGATTGAGAGGTGCCTCTTGTGGATAAAACTGAACGAATAAACACACTTATTGAACTAATTCAAACTAAAAAATGTCTTTCGGTAAAGGAATTAAGTCAAAAAACTTTTTTTAGCACATCGACACTTAGGAGAGATTTAATATACTTAGAAAATCAAGGACTCATTACTAGAAAACACGGTCAAATCGTTTTAAATACTTTAAAAACAAATGAAGCTGCTCATAATATTCGAAAATCTGCTAATCGCAAGGAGAAAAAATATATTGCTTCAATTGCGAAAGATTTTATCGGTCCTGGAATGTGTATTTACCTAGATTCTAGTACAACGGTCTATGAGATTTACCCTTATTTAGCTAGTATTGAAAATTTAATTATCTTCACTAATGGCTTAAATACTGCACAATCATTAGCCGATATTGCTAATCCAACGATGAAAATTTTCATTACAGGTGGCGAAATAAAACATTTTTCATCTTCTGTTATCACACAACAATTCACTAATGATTTGATTAATCATTTTAAAATAGATTTAGCAATTTGCTCTGCTCATGGGATTGATCAACATTTCGTCTATGAAACAAGTCTGAGCCAAGCTATGACTAAAAAACAAATTATGGATTTAGCTGAAGAAACATTATTATTAATTGATAGTTCGAAATTCAATCAAGTCGGTTTCTTTAAAATAAATTCAATCGATAACTATCATGCGATTATCTCTGAAAAGTTACCATCATCAGATTTCTTAGATAGTGCTAATATGCATGATGTTGAATGGTTATGTTAATACGTTTTAAACTCACTATATCTACAAAAAAGAGGTCGCCATACACAAAGCAACCTCTTTTTTTATTATCTATTCAATTTATATATTCCAAAACCCAAACCCAAACGTTTCCCTGCTAATAGGTATTGTTTAGCTTTTCTTTGTAAGCTTGTACGTTCTGGATAGAGACTAATATCCTCTCGTATTGCTTTAAATATCCTTTCTTCTGCTTGTCTCTCGCTATAATCAATACGGTATAAATCAAAATAAGTTTGAAACCGCAAAATATTACTATCTTCATTTAATAATTTAGTCAAATCAGGATATAACAACCACGAATGGCAGACAAATAAATTATTACTCCCAAAAAATTCAATAGCCTGCTTAAAAGAATCCTCCACAGCTTCCTTTGTTAAATTAGCCCCATTTGGAATATGTATATGAATAACCTCATCTCCTGGATTAATCTGTTCTCCCTTATACCTAATAAAACAATCAGCTAATGCGCGTTCAAATTGTAAACTACCTAATCTGAAAATTTTTGCCTCGATATGTCGAAATAACCACTGATATTCATCAATACCATACACACCGTATCTTTCTTTACAATCTTTGCACCAAAGCGTAATATCTTGAAAAGTGGCAAAATAGATTTCTTCGCTGATATGATTATTTTTGTAATAAGTATAGGTTTCGCATGCCATGTGGGTATAATAATAAAGAAACTGCTCTCTAAAATCTGCTTTATTGTTAATCACTCTAAAGAATTCTTCTCTATTTTTCTGAAATAGCTTACGATTTTGTTGATATTCTTCTTCAGTGATGTTCGAATTATTGATTACTTTGATAGCTTGAGGCATTAATTGAATACCTGTTAAAAAATCATTAAAGTCCATGATTAGCTCCTATTTCTTTTTTAATCGTGATAATAGCCTTCACACCATAATTGTAACTCTTTATCAAAGAAGTTGGGGTTATTATGTTGTTCAGGATTATCTCCTTCTAGATCCGCAATTTTTGGGATGAATTTTTTATTTTCTTCTGTTGGTTGATATTCAGTTGTGATGAATGTTTCAATGATTTCTTGGGCGATATGTTCTCCCACTACTGCACCACCGACACTTATAATATTGGCATTCAATTCTTGACGTACGTATTTGGCTGTTAATGGATCACTGACTAATGCGGCACGAATTCCTTGGTTTTTATCAGCAGCGGTAGATATTCCTACGCCAGTTCCACAAATAACAACACCAAACTCTGCTTCTCCATTACGTACTAAATCTGCCACTTGTAATCCGAAAATCGGATAATGCGTTCTAGTGTGATCATGAGTTCCTACATCAATCACTTGATAGCCTTTATTTTTCAAGAAATCAACAATTCTAACTTTATAATCTGTTACGATATGGTCATTTCCAATTGCAATAATCATAATTACACCTTCCTTAAATTTAATATAATTTTTCTAACATATCTAAGCGGATTTGATGGCGACCTGCTGCATATTCTACGCCTAAATATGTATCGACTAATGATTCTGCTAAACCTTTTCCAACTAATTGTGCTCCGATTGCAATCGCTTTCGCCCCATTATGTTCTGTTGTCATATGCGCAGTACGTTCTTCACGCACATTAGCTGTGACCATGCCGTGAATTTTATTACTTGCTAGTGCAGAAGGAGCTCCAAAGGCATCAAACATAATGCCGCGCTCTGCTTCACCTTCTAATACTGCCTTTGAGACACTTGCAGCAGAATCAACAAAATCAACTGTTGGCTCTTCACTTAAATCCACTATTTCATACCCTTTACTTACCAAATATTCTTTGATGTGCTCTTTTAAATCAAAGCCATTGCAATCTGACGCTATAGCAATTTTCATAATAACCTCTCCTTACATTATTAATTTAGTTAATCCAATTTAAAATTCACTACTGTTATATTCCCAAACTCCTGATTGATTCAATATTATATCCATCTGATCTTCAGTAATATTCGCTGATCGCCATTCGTTTGGGATGAATAATTTAATGTGATCATTTTCCTTACCTTTAATAGAAATATGATTTATCTCACCATTTTCCCACGATACCGAGAATAAACACCCTCCTCTAGTTCGAATATTTTCGTATTTACCATTTGCTATTGATTTTGGCCATGCTGGTAATAAAACAATACGATTATTGTGGCTTTGAATTAACATTTCGCACATACCGCTAACTAAACCGAGATTACCATCGATTTGAAACGGTGGATGATCGGCAAATAAATTAGGCAAAATGCAATTTCGAAGCATGCCTTGTAATTCATTATAAGATTTATCACCTTCATATAATCTAGCGAAGAAATGAACTAACCACGCAGCACTCCAACCGGTTCTTGTCCCTTCACAAAGTCCCGTTGATAACCAATTATCTATAGCATTATTTCTATCTGTTTCATCCAAATATTTAGCACCACTTAACCGTCTTTGAATAGTAATTTTGGCTGCTTCTGCTAAATCAGGCGACTGAACAATATCAATCTCATTACCTGGATATAAGCCGAATAGATGTGAGATATGTCTGTGCCCAATTTCTACTTCTTGATAATCTTCCATCCATTCTTGAATTTGACCATGTTTCCCAATTTGAATTGGTGGCAATTTATCATACATTTGCTTGATTTCTTCTAATTGACCTTCATCTTTTTCCAAAATAGTTAATATATCTTGGTAACAATTCAAGAAGAAACGTAAGATTTGATTATCTATTGATGGTGATAAACATACATTGCCGATTATTCCATTAGCTAATTGATATTTATTCTCTGGTGAAACTGATGGACCTGTAACTAAATAATCTTGATATTCAAACAAATAGTCTTGATAAAATTCAAACATTTCTTGAAAGACTGGTAAATATTTATTTAATACTTCCTTATCTTGAAAATATTGATAGTATTCCCAAATATGCGTACATAACCATGGTACTGTTAACGTCCAAATAGCAGCCCCCATCGCGTGAGATTGTGGTGCTGTATCAAAAAATCCATCTGTATTATGATGCGCAGTAAATCCTCTAGCTCCATACATTTTTTTAGCAGTAACTCGCCCATTTTCACGCAAATTATTAATCATTTCAAATAATGGTAATTCTGTTTCATATAAATTACATGGTCCGACCATCCAATAATTCATTTGAGTATTGATATTAATTGTATATTTTGAACCCCAAATAGGATTTAAATCAGCACACCAAATCCCTTGCAAATTAGCTGGCAATCCATTTGGCTGACTAGAAGAAATTAATAAATAGCGACCATAATCAAAGAGGATATTTAACAATTCTAAGTCCTCTTGACCTTCCTTAAAACGATTTAAGCGTTCATCTGTAGGTAAATACGATAATGGTTTATCATAAAATTCTAAAATTATGCGTTTAAATTGTTTTTGATATTCGCTAATATGTTGTTCTTTTTCATTAAAAAATACTTTGTCGGATAAATCTAGTAATTTAGCCAGACAATCATCATGGGATATCTCACCATAATAATCGGAAACAGTTGCTAAAACTAAATATATATATGTCGCATGTTCAATAACAATTGTTTCACCTAATACTGCTACATCGCCATCAGTATCTAATAATTTACAGCCAACTTGAAACCCAACACCCTTACGACCGCCAGCATGCGCATGCATCATAATTGCCTGATTAATAGAATTACCATAGACTTCATCACTAAATCTTTTATTTCTTCCTAAATTAACCGTATAATCTAAGCTATGATTTTTTGAAGCACATATTTTTAGATAGAGTGCATTAGAATTAAAGCTAGTAAAGTATTCTTTTTGAATAAAATTATTATCCAAATTATATTCAACTGATACTACAGCGCGTTCTAAATCTAATCTCCGTTTATAATTATGTAAACGTCCCTCATAATTAGTATGAGTTAAATATAATTCACCTAACATTTCATAGTGGCTTTGATCTCTTGGTGTTGCAAACATCGTCAAAGCAATTAATCGCTCAGCTTCTTCTATATCTTCGTTGACTAAAGCACTTCTAATTTTTTCTAAGTAATCCTTAGATGATGGATTATTTCGATCAGCTTTACCTCTATACCAGATTGTTTCATCATTAAGCATTAATTTTTCTTGTTTACAGTCGCCAAACACCATTGCTCCTATGTGGCCATTACCGATAGGAAGTGCTTCGTTCCATTCTTTAGCTGAGGATTTATACCATAAATCCATTGAAATTCCCCCTTAATTATCAAAAAAGTGATAGACTCCCGTTTATTTGAAATAAATATTTGGAGAAATCTATCACTTTTATTTATTATTTTAGTACACCAATTAATACTAAAACAATTGCTGCTGCCATAGTAATTAAAATTAGATGAACTGGATTTTTCCCTTTCTTAATAAATTTGTACATAATTAATGTTAAGCCCATTGGAATGAATCCAGGAATTAATTGATTAATTAAATCTTGGATAGATACGATTAATTCGCCTTGTTGGAACTCTAGGGCAAAATTAACACCAACCATTTGCGGAATCAAACCACCAACTAAAATCAAACCTAATGCTACAGCCATATTGGTAACTTTATCTAATGTACCACGAGCACTACTTTCTTTAATAAACTTAGATCCACGATTGTAACCATATTTTAATCCATAATATTTTAGTGGAACGTTAATGATATTGATTAAGAATAATGCTAAGAATAAACCTAATACACTACCATCCATTGAATATGATGCACCAATACTAAAGCAAATCGGTACTAATGTTAACCAGATAAGACTATCTCCAATACCAGCTAAAGGTCCCATTAAACCAACTTTTAACCCTGTAATAGATTCTCCGCCTTTATTACCTTCCTCTTCTTCCATCGCACTAGTTACACCAATAATAAATGGCGCTGCTGTTTGGTGAGTATTGAAGAATTCCAAGTGACGTTTCATCGCTGTTGCCATTTCATCTTTATCGTTTTTATAAACTTTTTTCAAAGCTGGTTTGATAGTATATAAGAACCCTAAATTTTGCATACGTTCAAAGTTCCAAGATGCTCCATACATTAAACATCTAAAAAACATATTATTTAACGTCTTTTTATCCATTAATTTTTTATCATCTGCATTCATCATAGGTCATACTCCTCTCCATTTTCATCGCTAACTTCAGAATTTTGGATTTTACCGCTGATTCCTGGTAATGAAATTAGTTGTAATAAACCAACTACAGCGATTGCCACTAAGGCCATGCCGATTGCAGATAATCCGCCATATACAGAAGCTATAAATCCAATTAATAAGAATACCCACATGTTCTTTTTCAATAACATTGTCAATAACATACCAAACCCGATAGCAGGTAACATTGCTCCACCTGCGCTTAATCCAGTCATAACAATCGGTGGAATTGTATCAAATAATTGCTTAACGTATTCTCCACCTACAACAATTGCCAAGAAGATTGGAACGATTTTAAATAATGTAATTAATATTAAACTTAAATAGTGATATCTATCAACTTTATCAATATCCCCTGTTTTCGCAGCTGTATCTGCTTTTTTAACGAAGTAAATATCTGCTGTCTTAGCTAAAGTATCTAATTGTTGAGTTACGATAGCTACTGGTACCGCAATCGCTACCCCAGCAGTTACACCTTGTCCAGACATAATTGCTAGTGCTGTCCCAACAATCGCACCTGAAATTGTATCAGGTGGAGTGTAGCCTCCAATACCCGTTACACCTAACCAAGTAAGTTCAAGAGTGGCGCCGATCATTAACCCTTGTTGAACATCCCCTAATACTAACCCTGTCATTGCACCAGTGACTAATGGTCTATGTAACATAAATAATGGGCCGTTATAGTCAACAGTTGCAATAATCGCTACTAACGTTATTAGCAAAGCTTTAGTTAACATAATTACTCCTCCTCTTTTTATACTAGTTTGTTCATATTGGTAATTTTATCGTTTGGAACCATTTGTATTTCTACATTTACATTACTATCAATAATCTTCTTAAAGTATTCTCGATCTTCAGCTCCTAATGCTACTCCCACAGTTACCTTTTCATTATCATCAGTTTTACTCATTTGACCTACATTTAAGTATGAAATTTTCAAACCGCCTTTAATACATTGATATACTTCATAAGGATTGGTGAAAATCAACATCGTTCTACGTTTTATATCCACTTTATTATAGACTTCAATAAATTTATCAACCCCGAAAAATACTAATTTCAAACCTGTTGGTACGGACATTTTTAAGATTGCTTGTCGTGTATCATCTTTGGCAACACTATCACTAACAATAATGACTTGTTCAATTTCATATTTTTTTAACCAAGTTGTTACTACTTGCCCATGAACTAATCTATCATCAATACGAGTAAATTCTATAGCCATTCTTCATCCACCTCCTCACTGTTATCGCTTTGTTTTGTAACTTCAAATAGAGCTGTTCTTGATTCATTAATAATCATTTCAAGATCGATACTATTTTGAAGATTTGATAATAAAGTCAATGCTAAAGCCATATTATATCCAGTAACTACTTGGATATTGTCATTTTTTAAGGCATATTTTAAAGCAATGTTATTAGGTGTACCTCCAATTAAATCTGTTAAAATAATCACTTGTTCGTTCTGTTTTAATAATTCATTTAATTTAGAATCAAAATTTCCCTCAAAATCTTTTATACCTAAGTCTTCTTGTAATCCTACAGTATCAACTAAATCCTTGGAAAATTTCCCTACAATCATTTCAACTGTCTTCAAAGTTTCTTTTGCAAATTGACCATGACTAGCTAATAATACCCCTAGTTTATTTTTCATTTTGCTTATCTCCTTTGCTAGTTTTAGCTAGCTACTATTACACCTTTTTTTAGAATAATATTTGCATATAAAGCAGTCTCACCAGTAGCAACAACTGCATAGGCTTTTTTACCTCTTTCGTAAAATGCTTCTCTTTCTATATGTGATATTTTCTTGTTTTCTGCTTGTTTTTCATTCACAATATTTTGATAATCAACCCAAATATCTGGCGTATTATCTCCATTAGTTGTTTCCATTAAGGTAATACCACTTTCAACATATATATCAATGGGTAATACTTCTAAAATGGCTGGCAAAATTTGTTTCATATCGATTCCGTCATATCTCACTAATTTTTTTGCCGTAGAGGCTGCTGGATAATTGGCATCTGCTAAAACAATTTCATCGCCATGTCCCATTTCAGATAATATCTTCAATAATTCAGGTGATATAATAGCTGGTATATTTTTTAACACCCTCTTCCCCCTCCTTATCATTCATGTTTTTTCTTTTGGCCGTATTCTTTAAAGCGGTCTAACATCATTTCCATTTCATCGTCTTCTAAAATAACTGGTTGGCCCATGCTTCGTGTTATGCAGTAAATTTTTGCGCAGTATTCTACTTCTTCGATAATGTTAAAGGCATTTAGTAAATCGTTAGCGCCTGCTAAAATTCCGTGATTGGCTAATAGGACGGCTTTGCGATCTTTCATAGCTTCATATGAATTAATAGCTAATTCTTTTGTTCCATATGTTGCGTAATCAGCTACCCGAACATTTTTCCCGGCTACTGCGACCATATAATGTGATGCTGGTAATTCTTCTCTTAAACATGCTAAGACTGTTGAATAAGTTGTGTGCGCATGAATAACAGCGTCAATGTCATCACGTTTTTGGTATTCAATTAAATGCATATACCATTCACTTGATGGAGTCTTATCGCCTTCAATCACATTTCCATCGATATCCATGATGACGATATCTTCTTCTTTTATCTCGTAAAAATCGATTCCTGAAGGTGTGATTGCCATCGTTTGGTTTTTGCGATCAAATACGCTTAAATTACCACCAGTTCCTTTCGTTAAATTTGTATCAACTAATTTTTTGCCATAATCAATTAATTCTTTTCTGACTTCCTTCATTAACATATTGCCACCCCCACTATAGCGTTATTTTTTATAAAGTGCTCCTAATGTACGACACGCTTCAAAATCAACAGCTTCCAAGTCTTTTGTTCCGAATCCATCAAAAATACTTGGTCTGAAAATGCGGTCACTTGAGATATTATGCAATGTAACAGGAATTCTTAACATACTAGCTAATGTAATTAATTCATGTCCAATATGACCATGTACAGATGCGCCGTGATTTGATCCCCAATGATTCATAACATCATAAACTGATTCGAATCCTGGTGCGCCTAATATTGGTGCAAACCATGTTGTTGGCCATGTTTTGTCTGTGCGTTCATCTAAAATTTTATGAACTTCTTCATCTAAAACGCATGTGTAGCCTTCTGCAATTTGTAGTGTTGGTCCTACACCTTCAACGATATTTAAACGAATCAAGGTTACTGGTAATTCAGCATTTGTTTTGAAATGAGAAGAAAATCCACCGCCACGGAAGTATTCATAATTAGCACGGCACCAATCTGTTTCGGCTAGACATGCTTTAATATCTTCTTCGGTCATATTCCAAAATTCTTTCATTGTGCGTTGGCCTTGTTCATCTCTTGCTGCGGCAGTTCCATCTAATGCAGATGCTCCTGAATTGATTAAATGCAAAATACCGTTACTTGCTTTTCCTGTTAATTTTTTACCAGTTACACGTTCAACAGACTCTGGACTCCAATAAGTACGCACATCAGAGAAAATAGCTGCTTTATTGGTTAATAACACTTCAAATAACATTGATGCCCCATTTAAAGTATCGTTTTCTGTTGCGAAAGCTGAAGGTTGTTTAATGCCATTCCAGTCAAATGTTGAAGCTAAAATTGCTTCAGTAAAGTCGCCATTTGGTAACCAGTCTGTCCATTGTCGTTGACCTTGGAATCCACCTGCAATTGCATTTCTGCCACGGGCTTCTTCTTCCCAACCAATTTCTTTTAATTTTTCATTTCCGAATAAAATATCTCGAATAATTAATGCTTGTTTTACGATGAAATCCCAATCTTTATCAGCTTCAATTACTTTTGATTTTGTAATAATCTCTGGGAATTCTTTACCTTTATTAATATCAATACCTTCTTTGCAATATTCTTTCACCCAATTCATGGCTTTTTCATATTCAGCTTTATCGTAAATTTCTAATTTCATACGACGTAAAATTTCAGTCATATCAACAAATTCAACAATCATGCCTAAATATTCTTCAAAGAAAGCTGCATTAATTTGTGATCCGGCAATCCCCATTGATGAGCTACCTAAGTTTACATATGTTTTCAAACGCATTTGGCCTACTGCAATAGCACCTTTTACAAATGTCAAAATCTTGTCTTGCACGTCTTGTGGAATGCTGTCGTCATCACTATCTTGAACATCATGACCATATATTTTGAAAGCAGTCATCCCTTTTTGCGCATAGGCACTCATGGCAGCTGCTAAGTATACTGCTCCTGGACGTTCAGTTCCGTTGAATCCCCAGACTGCTTTAATGGTTTGTGTGTTCATATCCATTGTTTCTGTACCATAGCACCAACATGGCGTAACGGTTAATGTGGCTACAACATTCTCGCTAGAAAATTCATCATAAACAATACTAGCATCAGCTTGTCCGCCGATTGTTCGACTAGCGACAACACATTGTACTGGTGTGCCATCCATATATTTCACATTTGCTTCAATTAATTCTTTTGCTTTATTTGCCATATTCATTGTTTGAACTTCTAAAGCTTCCCTAACTCCACCTTGTCTACCATCAATTGTTGGTCTAATGCCAATTTTAGGATATTTATTCATTATTTATTCTCCTTTATTGTATTATTATTCTAATTTTTGATTAAGCATATCTCCCTAACATAGGTGAATTTTTATCAGATATTAAAACCACCGCCCTTTTTTATTCTTCTATCCTTCTTAGCTATATTCAAACACTTATTGGTAGCGTTTACAATACTTGACATCAAAATTGATAATCGCTCAAATAACGATGAACATTTATTCAAATTTGTTCAAATATCCAACAAAAAACAGTACCACTTCAAAGTGATACTGCTCTTCTTACTAGGGCTTTCATCTTCATATTTTTTGATTTATTTTTGGGATTTAATCAACTCTAAGATTTCTTGCTTATACTGCAAATACTCAGGTGAACAGCCCATACCTTTATCCAAATCACTTAAATCAACTGTTTTAATCACTTTAGATGGTCGTTCGGATAAAATAATAATCTTATCAGCCAATAATAAAGCTTCATCGACATCATGGGTAATCAGTAACATGGCGGTCTGGCGTTCGTGGATTAATTTTGCCACTAAATCAACCATATCAAGCTTCAAAAAGTAATCCAAGCCGGAAAATGGTTCATCCGCCAATAACAGATCGCCGCCATAATAGAAAGCGCGGGCGATATCGCAACGTTTTTTCATGCCGCCTGATAATTGGCTAGGCTTGAAATCTTTAAAATTTGTGAGGCCGACTTCTGAAAGAATTTCTTCAATTTGAGCAGCTTCTTCTTGATTTTTTACCAGTGCGATATTTTGCCAGACGCTTAACCAGTCTAATAAGCGATTATCTTGGAAGATGAATGATAAATGATGGTAGTTTTTTTCAATAGTACCTTTTTCAATCGGTGCTAGGTCTGCGATTATCTTTAATAAGGTGGATTTTCCACAGCCAGATGGTCCAATGATAGCCACAACTTGATTTTTTTCAATGGTTAACGAGATGTTTTTAATTATTTCTAGGCCATTGATTTGATAGGATAGATCTTTTACTTCTAGCATCATTTGGCCCCCTCCTCTTTGAACATTTTTTTGAGTAACCAAGTTGTTAGATTGAAGAGTATCACAATCATAATCGACCAAGCGATAATACTTTCAACTTCAAGGTTATTGCGAGCTTCTTTAATCATACCACCGATTCCATCATTTGTTGTTAGAACCTCACCCATGACTGCTACTTTCCACGACATGCCTAGTCCAATCTTAGTTGCGGAGCGGATATAGGGTAAGATCGTTGGTAAGACTATCTTGATATAGATTTTTTGTTTATTTAGTTGGTAGATTTGCGCCATTTCCAATAGACCTTGATCGATATTTTTGAAGCCTTCACGGGTATTAATTGAAATAATCGGTATTAAGGATGTCACGACGATAAAGATGGCCGGCTTTCCATTAAATCCAAACCACACCAAAGCTAGTGCTAACCATGAGATTGGCGGTATGGTTTGTAGAATTGAGACAATTGGTGAGAAAAAATGGTCAATTGCCTTAACTTTACCCATCGCAACCCCTAAAACAATCCCTACCGATACCCCAATCGCCATACCAATTAATAAACGTTTGGTTGTAATCCAAATCATTAATAAATAATCCGGCACAGTAACAATCTTTACTAGTTCAAGAAGAACAACAGAGATTTTTGGGATTAATAGTGGTGATACAAACCACGTTAATAGATACCAAATCACTAAGACCATTACTAATGATAGTAGTTGATATTTGAATGCTAACTTCATCTTATTGTTCATAATACAATGAATCGCTTGGTAGTTGTCCACCAATTAATTTTGGATTTACATTTTCTAAGATTTTATACATATTTTCTAATTCAGATTTCGCGTCTTTTGCAGATTTGAATTCTAATCCCATATTTGGAATAGCTTTTGTGACTAATGGTTGTTTAAGTGATAAGTATTTTTCAGCTAATGAGCCAGCTTCTTCGGGATGTTCGTTGATCCATGTGATAGCTTTTGCGTATTCATCTTGAATTTTAACTGCAAGTTCTGGATTTTCTTCGATGAATGATCCTTTTGCACCAAAGCCAGCTGTTGGGATTTTTTCAGTTGTATTAGCAACTTTTTGGTATTCTTCGTTCAAGCTCATTGCACGTACTAGCTCTGAATTTTGCATTAGGGCACGCGTTGCTTGAGGTTCAATTGCCACACCGTATTCCGCTTCACCTGAAATTAATAATGAACCGATTTCGATTGGTGATGCATATTGAATGGTTACATCAGTTCCTGGTTCTAAGCCATTTTCTTTTAGGAAGTATTGTGTATATGCATCTAGCGGTGAACCTTTAATTGTGACATATAATGTTTTGCCACGTAATTGGTCCCAAGATGTGAAATCTTTGTCGTTTGTTAAGACATAACCTACTCCCCAAGTATTAACATTCATAAGTTTGATATCAATACCTTTATTGTTTAGTTTGGCTGCAAAAGTTAATGGAAAAGCAAACATATCAAAATCATCCTGTTGTACCATTGCTACTAGTTTTTCACCTTGATCCCATAATTCATACTCTAACTTCACCTCGTCACCTAAAGCATTATCTTCAATCATTTTTAAAATTGGTAATGCTGGTGGTGCTGGTGGAATACCGACTTTAACAATGGTTGGTTCAATTACTTCAGTTGTTGCTTGTGAACTGTCACTTTCTTCAGTTGTAGTGGTTGATTGATTACTGCAAGCTACTAGAAAGATCGTCATAAGTGTTGTTATAATTAATAAAAATTTTTTCTTCATTTTTATCCTCCTCGTATAGTATCGTTATTGTTTTTTGGAACGCATTACTAAATAACGGTGATTACTATTTGGGTCAGTAAAGATTGTCATCATTTCCATGAATTGTTCACGATTTTCATCATTTAAGGCATTTTCCATAATTTTCTTCATACCTTCTTGACCTTCATCACGCAATAATCCTGCTTCACTTAATAAGGTAAATTCTCCTGAATTGTACTTAAAATCAGAGAAGCCAACGCCTTCAAAAATTTCTAACCATTTTTCTAATAATAATGGTTCTACTGGCATATGAACGGCTTTTTGTAAGGCTTTTAAGGCATCCTCATCTTCTTCTAATTCACGAATATCATGAGTTAGTAAGACGCCACCGGGTTTTAGGACGCGGTAATATTCTGCCAATGCTTTTTTCTTAGCTTTTACTGGTAGCATCGTTAACATCGCTTCATTCACAACAATATCAAATGTATTATCTTCAAAAGGCATCTTTAAGGCATTTCCTTGAATGATCTCAATGTAATCTTCTAATCCGGCTGCTTGAACATTTTTACGAGCTTCATCTGTCCATTCAGTTGATTGATCTAGACCAACACAATGATTATGATGTTCTTTAGCAATTTCGATTAAGTTCCCTGCAGTATTACAAGCCACTTCTAATAATTTTGTATCTTTTGTAACCTCTACTTGTTCAAATAACCATGATGTTCCCTCAACGCCACCTGGTCTTAATTTTGTTTTACCTAATTTTTTTAATAAGACATGTCCTGGTACTCTTCCCATTGTATACTCCTCCATTTTTTATTATTTTGCTAAAATTAATGCCATTTTAAATTGACTATCACGAGCAGTCACATTATGTTTGATATCTTTCGGGAATACAATCTGTTCGCCGGCTTTTAAGATATGCTCTTCTTCACCGATTGTCATCACTGCTTCACCTTCTAAAGCGAAAATCAAAGCGTCGGCTGGTGCTGAATGCGGTGTTAGCCCTTCTCCCTTATCAAATGCCATTAAGACTACTTTAGTTGATGGACTTTTAACGATATCTACATTTGAAATTCCTCCTTCAACATAATCAATACAATCTTTCAATTGAAAAACTGCTCCCTTTGTAATATTTTCCATTAAAATCTCCTCCTTTAAATATAATTCAATATAGATACTATTTTCTTTAGCAATCACACCACGATTCGTCTCTCTAGCCATTACTAAACAATCTTGTTGCTTTAATTCACATGAATCAATCTCCACCAAGCCATCTAACACTATAAAGACTGAAGCGCCTTGATAAAATTCAATACTAATATCTGTATCAGTTGCTAATGAATACAAAGATAATTCACTATCTTTCCCCACATAAATGCCTTTTGATATTGTTTGATGCGCTTTACTCGGTATCGTATCTTGCAATAAAAAGGTACACCCTTTTGCTAATTTCATAACAAACCTCCTATAACATAAAATTAATGAACATCCCGTAAAAAATTACCACACTCACGATTAAACCGTTAAAATGCCGAAACCTTTCTTGAAAACGCTCCCTTACGCCTAATATTGTAGCATTGCTAATAATGTGCTACAATATCAGACAAAGAAGAATGTCTAATCGAGAATGTGTCTAATCAAGAATGTAAGGAGGAATTACTTTGCAAAATGATTCATTAACTAACCGAAAGAATTGTTTTATTTGTGCTGATTGTCAAAAATTCAGTCCCATCGGTCAGACATTTCGTGCTGATACCATGGACTATTCCGGCTTATATTGGTCTTATCAGGGGGCTGGATTTGCAATTGATATTCATGATTTATTTATAAAGGAAGATTATTTACTAAAAGAATTACCCATTTGCCAACCAGATGCGGCTCTAATTGTCTCATTTATTATTACGGCAAATGCTGAATTTTTTGATCCTTATCAAGAATTACACTCAAATAGCGCCTTATTTATTGACCCTAAAAAAACAAAGGAGCGTTTATTACTGCATGCACATATGCCCTTTCGCAGTGTAACCATTAGTTTTAGTAGAGAATTATTAAACCAACAGCTACAAACTTATTCTTCACACACAAATCAATCTTTCATAATCCAAACAAAAAGTGCCATTATTAAACCTTTAGAAAAAGTCGCTAAAGATATCTATCTTTGTCATTATGAGGGTGATTCGGCACAATTATTTTTTGAAGCTAAAGCCAAAGAAGCATTAAGTATTATGATTCACCATCTTAACCAGCCCCAAGCAACTTGTATATCAAAAAATGACCAACAAGCCATTGCTAATGTAGCACGTTATATTGATCATCATTATGCTTATGATATTCCGCAAGAATTACTAGAACAAATATCATTAATGTCTGGCACCAAACTAAAACAATGCTTCAAAAAATTCTATCAAATGAGTATCACTGAATATACCCAACGTAAGCGAATCGCCGTAGCAGAAGATTTACTATTAACCACTACTCTAGATATCAAAGACATCGCAAAATCAGTTGGCTATCAATCAGCTAGTCGCTTTTCTGTTCTATATAAGCGCTATAAAAATATTACCCCCTTAGAAATAAAAACAATTCGCACCATAACAGCCCCATCGATTTGTGATTTATGCCGTCATAATCATCATGCAATCAGTAATCAAAAACAAATAAAACACAAAAAAAGTTGAAGCCAGTTCATTCTCTACTAGCTTCAACTTTTATCTATTTCTACTTATTTTGTTATATGTTTATGCGTTAAATTATTTAAAGCACCATTTAATTCTTCAGTTGGATGGATTTGTAATTTATGGTTTTCATACGTATATGGAATAGCAAACATTTCCCCATCATCATAATAATATAACCCTTCGCTCATTGGGTTCATATATTTTGCTTTATCATGAATAATTGGAATCATTTTATTAGCAGCAATTAAAATATGCGCATCGGTAATCGGATAAATTAACGTTTCCAACACATTCGGGAATGCCACTAAAGCACCATTCGAACCAACATATTCTTTTAATTCTTCAGGCTCAAGCAAGATATTATTCGCATAGCCTTCATCATCAGTAATCGACCATAATGTAATGCCACCAAGATCTTTTTTTAGTGCACGCTTTTCATAGCGAGAGCGTAAATTATCAAGGCCTAATGCCATTAATTCATCAACTGACTTATCCCATGCCTCTAATTGCCCACGCAAAACCGTCTGCATTGTGATTGGAAAATCAAAAATCAATACCTTATAAAATCCCTCAACATACGGCTCATAAATAACATTCTCAAGACCTAATTTTTCTAGATCTTCAATACGATATAATGTAACCCCAATAAATTCCTTCACAAAATCAAAATCAGTCATATTCTCACAGAAATATTCATAATCTGTCTCAGAACCAATTGAAAAATCTAAGTGTTCCTTCATAATATTCGGCCACTCTTCCATTTCAACTTGATCACATTTCTTAGCAATATTCCATAAACAATATACCGTTTCTTCATCATTTAACTTTAATTCTGAATTTTCCTCATTAATATTAAATTTTTGGTTTTTAAAATGTTTGTTTAATTCATCGATAAATGTTTCATATTCAGTTTCGTTAAAAAAAGAAGCCCAACTAGGAACTGCTTTACGATTTTTTTTACTAAAATTGAAAAACTTCATGACAACAACCTCCTGATTTTTAGCTAAATAGTGAACGCTTACACAAATATTATAACGCTATCTTTTAACTAAATCAATCCACTAAAAAAATTAAATAAAAACCTCTTTTCACTTGAAACGCTTACAAAATATGGTATACTAATGGTGAGGAAGGGATAAAGCAAGAAATATCTACCCTTTCTGATTTTACAGACGGTGACTTTCGTAAAAAGAAGTAGATGGTTGTCTTTACAGTTTTTAGATTCATACTAGTTAATGATTCAGTCTCCAAACGTATCAAAAAGAACATCATGAATACCAAGAATCTCTAGTGTTAAGTTAGTCTTTTCAAGTTCAATAATTTTGATGATTAGTTATTGGAAGTTATCAGAGGTCTAACTAAAGAATTAAAAAAGCAAAACAACTATAATAAAATTAGTCTTAAAAAAAGTAAAGTATAATGAAGTAACGATGAAACATATAAACAATTAAATGCAGACACATAACAATAAAATATTTATGAAACATTTATAAACTATCTTATCTTATAATATCAAAAGAAGCGCGTAACACCTGTAAGACAGCTAGTTATCACAATATAAGTCACCGTCATGATTACATGTCGACAATCCTTTTTGAACTTAGGGTTGTCGACTTTTTTGTGGTACTCCCCTATAAGTTCCGGCTCTTTGTCAAATAGGGTTGATGGAGTGGAAATAGAGATCATACAGTATTATCTGTATGATTTCTTTTTTTACTTTTTTATTGTATATATCCATCATTAAAAAAATTTAGTGCTCAAGTGAGTACAGTTCCTATAATTATCAGCTGAGTGTAGTAATGCATGTTTTTTGTTGTTTTAATTGCATAAATAGTTATTATGTTACGATAT
>NZ_FOGF01000052.1 GCF_900111135.1 Granulicatella balaenopterae
AGAATATAGATAAAAAGAAATGCATAACAAAGTTTGATGATTGCTATAAAAAAGAAAAAGCCCTAATCGAATGGATTAAGGCTCATAAGATTAAAATATTAAACAGCGGAATTAAAATAGCTTAACAATTTAATAATAAGGGAGATTGATTGTACTTCCTTGCTGAAAAGCAGAAATTTACCGCTAATGTGGTCGTTGGACTGCTTGGTAATGAAAGTTCTGATTTAAATAGATTTATACTTGTAACTCCAAAGTCTGAAAATGATGTACGATTACAAGCTACACTTGACAATCAGAACACCATGGGCTTGCCCGTGGGAGCAGTCAGAGTTAATAAAAATAAAAAGAAGGGAGGATTATGATGCAAAAAATAAAAACAATGGAAGAATTAAATCAAATGGTATCCGAAAAAGAGCTTGTATTATTATATGTTAGTAGTCCGAATTGCTCAGTATGCATGGCAGACAAACCACGTGCAATTGCATTGGCTAATGAATTAGCAGTGCCAATGGTTGAAGCCAATGCGGTTGATGCGTCGGAAATTAGAGGGCAGTTTAATTTATTTACAGCGCCGGTCATTATTTTATTTTTAGAGGGGCGTGAGATTTACCGTGCAGCAAGAATTATTGATTTTAATGAGTTAAGGTATCGTGTGAATCAAGTGCAAGAAGCTTTGCGTTAATTGCGAAGTGTTTTTTGAAGTGGTAGATTTTTACTTAATTTATTAGTAGCTACGGCTTCGGTTTGCTTTTTGCGTTTTAGTTTGCTGGTTCTTGTATTTCGGTTTGCTTTTTGTATTTTTATTTGCTGGTCTTGCGGTGCATGAAGGCTTTGGTTGGCGGATTAAAGGGGTTCGCTATCGTATAAGAGAGACAGGATTTATTTTTAGGTTTATTCGCTTGACTTTTTGTATATCTAGGTATATTATCTAACCATATTAGATAAATAAAAAAGGAGGGTGTACAATGGCTTCAGAAGAACAAATAGAATTCATTATTACTCAATATCGCCAATCTTGTCCGCACACATTTTGGAAGAAGAATGATACTACCAATGTTGGTTTAGGTGCGGTGATTCGTTGTTTAATGAAGCATGATGGCAAAGCAACTTCAGGTCAAATTAGCGAAGAAATGAATGTTTCAACTGCACGTGTCGCAGCCTTATTAAAGAAGATGGAACAAAGAGGGTGGTTAGTTCGTGAAAAGGATGCTACTGATAAGCGAATTACTTTAGTGAAGTTAACATCAGAAGGAATGGCGATTGGTGTAACGATGCGTAAGAATATCCGTCAACAAATTGCTACGTTAATTGATGAGATTGGTGTTGAAAAATTAATGGATTTTATGGAAACTAGAGCAAAAATTTTTGAATTAGTTGATCACTCGAAGTTTTGGTTACATTAAAAGCTCATGCTATTTTATGAGCGTAATAGACACATCATATATCTAACCAAGTTAGGTATTAGAAAAGGGGAAAATTTTATGATTAAAATTATGAAATATTTAAGCAAAAAAGAATGGGCATTAATGCTTGTGTCATTAGTGTTCTTGATTGCTCAAGTAGGTTTGGATTTAACCATTCCGGATTATATGTCAAAAATCACGATGGCTTTACAATCTGCTGATAGTGCAATGGGTGATATCTATCAATATGGTGGTATGATGATTTTGTTAGCATTTTTAAGCTTGTTTGCTTCTATTATCACTGCATTATGTGCCACTCGAATCGCAACTGGTTTGGCGGCAGAATTAAGAGAGCTTTTATTTAAAAAGGTACAGTCATTTTCAATGGTGGAATTAGGTCAATTTTCAATTCCTAGTTTGATTACACGCTCAACGAATGATATTACTCAAGTTCAAAAGGTGATTGTATTAGGCTTACAGTTAATGGTAAAGGCTCCAATTATGGCAACGTGGGCGATTCTTAAAATTTACGATAAAAACTTTGACTGGACATTATCAACTGGAATTGCGGTTGTAGTGTTATTGGTAGTGGTCTTTGGTTTGGTATTAGCATGTATGCCAAAATTCAAAAAAATTCAACGTTTAACCGATGATTTAAACCGTGTTACAATGGAGAATTTATCAGGATTACATGTTGTTCGTGCATATAATGCTGAAAACTATCAAGAAAGTAAGTTTGAACAAACAAATGAAGCAGTGACACAAACTAACCTTTTTACAACACGTACAATGTCTTTTATGATGCCAACTATTCAATTCGTTATGAATACTTTGGTGTTATCTATTTATTGGTTAGGGGCAACGTTAATTAATAATACAAGTAATTTACAAGGCAAAGCAGGTCTTTTTTCAGATATGCTTGTCTTTTCGCAATATGCCATTCAGGTTGTGATGGCTTTTATGTTATTGGTAATGATCTTTGTTGTATTACCTCGTGCAAGTGTAGCTGCTGGCCGTATTAATGAGGTGTTAGAGACTGAATTATCGATTAAAGATGGTGAAGCAACAGAAGGCTTACCTGATGTATATGGTGAAGTTGAATTTAGAAATGTTTCTTTCAAATATCCAGATGCTGAAGAATGCGTCTTGCGTAATATTTCTTTTACTGCTCATAAAGGTGAAACTGTTGCTTTTATCGGTTCAACTGGTAGTGGTAAGTCAACTATTATTAATATGATTCCTCGTTTTTATGAAGCAACTGTTGGGGAAGTCTTGGTTGATGGTGTGAATGTTAAGGATTACAAACAAAAAGCTTTACGCAATAAGATGAGTTATATTTCTCAAAAGTCAGTCCTATTTAGTGGGGATATTCAATCAAATATTTTATATGGGGAAACCAGTAAAGTGCCCAACTTTGAAAACTTATTAGCTAGTGCCATCGAAACAGCGCAGGCTAGTGATTTTATTAATAGTATGGAAGAAGGATACCATAGTGAGGTTGCTCAAGGAGGCGAAAACTTCTCCGGTGGTCAAAAACAACGTATCTCCATTGCTCGTGGAATTGCAAAGAATCCAGAAATTCTTATTTTTGATGATTCATTCTCAGCACTAGACTATAGGACTGATCGTGAATTACGTAAAGCTCTAGATGAAAACTGTAAAGATGCAACACGTTTAGTTGTAGCTCAACGTATTGGTACAATTCGTGATGCAGATAAGATTATTGTTGTGAAAGACGGTGAAATGGTTGGTATGGGTAAACATCATGAATTAATGGAAAATTGTGAGGAATATCAACAAATTGCCCTTTCTCAATTAAGTAAGGAGGAGTTAGCCTAATGAGTAAACAAATAAATAAACAACCAACAAGTCAAAAAACAACTACTGCTAATGAAAAAGCTCCTAAAGCAATTGCTTCAACTTGGAAAAAAATCCTACATTATTGTCGCGAATATACAGTTCCATTTGTAGCATCTGTTGTCTTTTCAATTATTGGTACAATCCTAATGTTAATTGGACCAGATAAGTTATCTGAAATTACCGATTTAATTGCGGATGGCTTTATGAGGGGAATTGATTTAAAAGCTGTTCAAAAAATAGGGATTACTCTTTTAGTTATTTATGCAATAAGTTTCGTGTTATCATCATTGAAAGGTTGGATTATGAGTACAGTAACGCAACGAATTTCTAAAAAGATGCGTCGTGATATTAGTACCAAAATTAATCGATTGCCAATGGGATATTTCCATCATACAACTTCTGGAGATATTTTATCGCGTGTAACGAATGATGTAGATACATTAAGTCAGTCTTTGAATCAAAGTATCGGAAATTTACTGTCATCATTAGTGCTATTCTTTGGTAGTTTAGTAATGATGATATGGACAAATGGGTTGATGACTTTAGCAGTATTAGCGGCAACTGGTTTGGGTTTTGTCTTCATCATTATTATTATGAAGCACAGCCAAAAATATTTTAAACAACAACAAGCTCATCTTGGAACATTAAATGGCCAAATCGAAGAAATTTATGGTGGTCAAATAATTGTGAAGGCTTATAATGCCGAAGAAGATGAAGAGCGAACTTTCAAAAAAATGAATGAACAATTACGTGTGAGTGCTTTTAAAGCGAATGCCTTATCTAGTCTAATGATGCCGATTATGGCTTTTATTAGTAACTTTTCATATGTTGTTGTCTGTGTTGTTGGGGCAACATTAGTCTTAAATGGGCATATTAACTATGGGGTAATTGTGGCGTTTATGGTGTATGTTCGTTACTTTACACAACCTTTAGGGCAAATTGCTCAAGCTATTCAAATGCTACAATCAGCAGCTGCAGCAGGAAATCGTGTCTTTGAATTTTTAGAAGCAGAAGAAATGCCAGTTGAAACCGATCGTGCATTGAAATTAAATGATACAAAAGGTCTTGTTGAATTCGAGCATGTTCAATTCGGTTATACACCAGACAAAGTAATTATTAAAGACTTCTCTGCAGAAGCAAAACCGGGTCAAAAAGTATCAATTGTTGGTCCTACAGGTGCTGGTAAAACAACGCTAGTAAATCTATTAATGAAGTTCTATGATATTCAAAAAGGTGATATCAAAATTGATGGTGTTTCTATTAAAGATATGACAAGAGAAGAGGTGCATAATCAATTTTGTATGGTATTACAAGATACTTGGTTATTTGAAGGGACAATCCGTGAAAACCTAATTTATTCAGGTGAAAATGTGTCAGATGAGACAATGATTGAAGCTTGTAAAGCAGTTGGATTGGATCACTTTATTCGTACTTTACCAGATGGATATGATACTGTCTTAGATGCGAAAACTAATTTATCTCAAGGTCAAAAGCAACAATTAACCATTGCACGTGCTATGATTGATAATAAACCAATGCTTATTTTGGATGAAGCAACAAGCTCAGTTGATACACATACTGAATTGCAAATTCAAAAAGCAATGGATGATTTAACAGTTGGTCGTACGTCATTTGTGATTGCTCATCGACTATCTACAATTAAAAATTCTGACTTAATCTTAGTCTTAAAAGATGGTGATATTATCGAAACAGGTACCCATGATGAATTATTAAGTCAAAATGGTTTTTACGCTGAATTATATAATAGTCAATTCGAATAAACCTTAAAAAGAGCATCAAATAAGGGTGTACGAAAATAATCGTACCAAATAAAGAAAGAAAAAGCTGGCAAGAATTACTTCTTGTCAGCTTTTTGTGTATATTTATTAATTAAATACTCGATTAAATTTAGACAGTTCCCATAAAAATAATTAAGTGTTTGGTTTTCTTGATCTAAAGTGCGGACACCTGAATCTACTACAAAGGATAAGTCACTTTCTTTAGTGAAGCGACTTTTAGGACTAGCTGTAATACTAATGACATGTCCACCAAGACGATGGCATTCCTTGATTTTTGCTAGACCATTTTTATTTTCACCTGATTGCGAAAAAATAATTAAGTCATGTGGCGTCTCATCTGATACTAAATCAATATTTACACCATCTAGATTAATAGAGTAGACATTTTTATAGAGTAATTTACGATAGGTGTAGTTTACTAAGAATTGACAGAAACCTTCACCATATAAGTAAATTTTGCGATCACTAAATGCTTCACGGAAATAATCATCAATCTCATCCCAATCTTTATTAGCTGTGACATAAGGAAGCGACTCTACAGCAGGGTCATCTTGTTTTGATATACGCTCAGATAACACAAATAAAAATTCTTTAAAGTTACGACAACCCGCTCTCTTTGCTAGTCTACTAATAGAAGAGGCTGAAGTTTCATTCATTGTAGCAATATTACGAATATCTAAATCTTCTTTATCTTGAATCATCGTTAAAATTTTTTCAACAATTTCTTCATCGCCGGGTTTAAACTTACTATGAGGGAATAATTGATTAATATAATAGATTTTTGTCATAAAACGCACCTTCTTCGAAAATATTTTCAAACTAGAATAAAAAAAATAAATTTATCAAATACAGAAATCGCTTACTAACTATATTATACTACTGTTTTTTAGAATTACAAATATATTTTCATGACAAATCTAATATTTATTCAAATTTTAACGTAAATGGTTTCAGAGAGGTTGAGTTGATAATGTTTTTAGGAAGGAACTCTATAGAAAAAAACGAACATTATGAAAATAGTCTTGAAGAATTGCAGAACGTTTAACAATTTTGACTATATTTGTTAGAATGAAGTAAATTGGAGGGTTCTTTATGAAGATAATTGGTTTAGTAGGTTTAGCAATATATTTTGTCGTGTTGCTTTTTGCGGTGACGCGTGAGAAAAAGAATGAGAATATTGAAGATTTTTTCTTTGGGAAAAGGTCTTTGTCTTCAATCGCTTTAGCTATTACTTTTGTGGCTAGTTGGTGGGGAGCGGGTTCAGCTTTATCGACGGCTGATTTGGCTTATCAAAATGGGTTGAGTGCTTTTTTATATTATGGGGCACCTGTTTTGATTTCAACATTTTTAATGATTTTGGCTGCTAAGAAGATTCGGGCAGTAGGTTATTTGACGCAAGGGAAGATGATGGAGGCGCGATATAATAAGGCGGTTGCTAAGATGTTATCCTTGATGATTTTGACATTTATGGTGATTAACGCCGCTTCACAAATGGTCGGTGTAGGTGACTTTTTCGGTTCGTATTTAGGAATTTCATATGAATGGGCGATTGTTTTAGGGACGAGTATTGTCTTAGTGTATTCGATGTTTGGTGGATTTCGTGCGGTGGTCTTAACGGATATTATTCAATTTATATTATTAACGATTTCAGCACTATTGGTATTTGTTGTAGCGATGTATTATGCTGGAGGTTGGAGTGGTATTAGTCAAGAAGCTCAGGTGTTAGATAAGCCGGGCTATATGAATTTGTGGACTAATGCTTCTACTTATTTTGTTTATATAGTGACTTTTGGCTGTTCATGGATGATCCAAGCGAATGTTTGGCAACGGATTTCTGCTGCTAAAAATAAAGATGAGGCTAGAAAGATGACAATTATCTCGTTTTTCGTCTATATTCCCTTGTATTTAATCGTGGTATTGACGGGGATGGCGGGATTGGTATTGTTCCCAGATGGTGCGCCTAATGGGGGAGTTGTTAGTGCAATTACGATGAATTATATGCCAATTTTGTTAGGGGCGTTTGTCTTTGTCGGGATTTCAGCGGCGATTATGTCGACAATGGATTCTTTAATTAATACGGCGGCGATGACGATTGCGATTGACTTAACCAAAGAGAAGACTGAAGCTAGTTGGCAATTGAAGATTTCACGAATTGCGACGGTGCTAGTGACGGTGGTGGCTTTTGTGATTGCTGTTAGGATTCGTTCGATTTTGGCCGTATCGTGGATTGCTTCAGATGTGATTACGACGGGGGCTTTTGTGCCATTAGTTGGTGGTTTTTTCTGGCGCAGAGGTAATTCAAAAGGTGCAATGAGTTCGATGGCTTTTGGCTTAGTCTTTAGTGGGTATAATTTGTTGATTAGTTTGGGGATTCCTTTACCAAGTTTTTGGCAACAAGCTTCAGCGACTCAGATGCTTTTAGGTGTAGGTGTGGCTAGTATTTTGTATATTGGTGTAAGCCTACTTACGGAACCTGAATATCAAAAAGCAGATCAATTCATTGCGTTAAGTAAATAAGTCACTAAGAAATCTCGATCAAACTAGTTTCGTGAGTAAGTTAAGTATATAAATGCGCTATGAAATCTCGATATTCTAAATTTTGTAGTTCAAATCAATCAAATAGAGGTGACATATGGAAATTCAACAAATAACAAATCTTTATCAAATGGATTTAGAATTAATAGTTGGTCAATTGGAATGGTATGTGACTTTTGATAAAAAGTATGAATTATATGACTTTATTGATTCAGCTGATTTTTTACGACCTTTGCCAAGTAATCAAGTTAGTTTTTATCATTATCCAAGTGGTAAGGTGTATACTCCTTTTGCAAAGCAAGTCGGTGTAGTGATTGATGAGCGTGTTAGTTTTTTTGACGATTGTATTTATTTTTGTGTGGGAGATTTCAATCAAGGTTTGGTAACGATTTATCAGTATCAAATGCGCAGCAAGGAATTGTCAGAAATAACCAGCTTTTCAATGGCAGAAATATGTTTGTATAATCTGCAAGTAGGATTCGAACCGTTAATGATTTTTTCGGAAAATACCGCACTTGACATTTATTATCCCGAACGTCTAACTATTGAGCTAAAACCTAATGAAAGTTTTGTTTGTAAAAAGGATGGAAAGTATTATTTTACAGCTTGGGTAGAAGAAAAAATATCAGACGACGATTATTACTGCTACGAATTATATCGCATCAAAAATAAAAAAGGTGAGCTAGTAGAAGAAGGCCGTGGTATGATAACGCAACTACCAAATGGGAATTATATTATCGGATAAAATAATGAATAATTTATTCAATTAACCACAAAAAATGGAATAATAAGAAGAAGACTGCATAAATTAATTTTGTGTGGTCTTTTTTATATTAAAGTTCAAAAAGCAAACATATTTCCTTTGAATACATATTCAAAAAAATGTATAATTGCGACATATTTAAAAGGGAGGTTATGGAATGAACAACATGATAAAAAAACATTTAGTAAATGTTATGGGTATATTAATGACAATTTGTGGTATAGCCACATTTGCAAGCTATTTACAAAAAGATATTGGTATTGTGCAAGCAACAGAAGAAAGACATGATCACTACCAAGATTCATGGTTATCAAATATTGATTCAGCGGTTGAAGAAATTGATCAACCAACATTACCAGCAGGAGCAAGTGTCACAAACAATTTATTTACACTACCGGATGGAATAAAGATTGATCCAACCGAGAATCGTCAAACCTTCTATATTATGGATGTGTCTGAAAAGTATAAAAAATTAGTTGATGAAGCTTCTAAAAATACTGATTTTCCAAATGCATACATTACTTTATCTGTTAAAATCGTTAATAACATTGTTGATGAAACAACAGTATATGCACGTTTAGTAGAAAAAGGAACTAATAAAGAACTGGAAACTTTAGAATTAACAAAAGATAGTAAGAAAGTTGGCTTCAAGAAAATCAATGCTCACTTAGCAGATTTTCAACCTAAAGGAGGACCTAAAGGAGATTGGCGTTTATTCTTTAGTTTTGAGAATACTTCTACAATGACTTTTATTAATATTAGTGGTGGTGTTCCAGGTGCTTCAACAGTAATTTATAAGATTGTTGCAGATACTAAAGGGAGAATTGGAACACAAGGAAAAGTTGAACAACAATCAGAGACTTTATGGAAAGCAGTTATTCCAAAATTAATTACTATGAAAACGAGATATATGTTAGCAGACGTTGAAAATCCTACTTTTGATTTATCAAATAAAGAAAAATATGAAAATCTTAAATATGATGAAAAAATGTTTGTACAAGGTAATTTTAATGGTAATTTAGGAGATAAATATACACCAATGCAAGTACGCAACTTTAAAGGTTATGAATTATTTAAAGAAACGAATGTACAACCATTAGTAGGTGATGAGTATAAAGTGGGAGAATATTACTGGAATACTGCATGGGCTCCATATGGTCTTAAAGAATTAACTAAAGTAACCGATATTACTGGTAGTGGTTCTATAGAAGTATATACGGTTAATCCATTTACAAATGTTGAACTAATTGGTGACCAAGAAACTGGATACTATGCAATTAAGGAAGATAAACTAAAAGTTATTGGACCAAAGTTTTTTGATACAAGTCATGATAATCCAGAAGAATTCTTAAAAGTATATCAAACACCAATAATTAGACCAGGAGAATATAATACTTTTATTGATTCACCTGATACTGCTAAAGAAAATGTTCAATTCAAAACAGATTCTAATGATCAATGGGTTATGGATAAGAAAAAATGGGATTTTGCAGCAGCTTACCCAGTCACTTATAATGGTAAAATTTGGGCAAGAGGTACAAATGAATCAAGTAAAAATGAGACTAACGCTACAAAAAAAGTTCCTGTTTATCGCACTAAATCAGTTGATCAAAAAATTAATGCGGATAAAAAAAATCCACCTTTAATGAATAATGGTTTCTATAGTAAGAATACACAAATAGAATCAGACGAAGAAGTATTAACAGCTAATTTTGTGATGCCATGGAGAAAAAATCCAGCTGGTATCGAGGGAAGAGAAGGTATTGGTGGAACTACATTAGTTGCAGGGAATAAAGGTTGGATGGATCCAGTTGTTTATCCAAAAGGTTTCGAAGGACGTTTCGGTCAAAAATCTGTACCATTAAAAAATGAATTAATTCCACATGAGCCTAAAGTATATTATTATGTACCGCAAGGAAAAGTATTTGTTCAATATAAAGATGAAGACGGAAATACTATTAAAGAACAGCAAACAGTGATTGAAGAACAAAATTCAGGTACTGATTATAATGCTGGTGGATCATTCCAATTACCGACAATTACAACTGAAGACGGTACTATTTATGAAATAACACCAAAAGTAGAGTATTCATCACAAAGATTAAAAGATATCGATACTCCAGTAGGAACAGCAACAGAACCAGAAGATGGAACAGATAAAATTACAGGAAAAGTTATTGCAGCAACTAATCAAATAATTACGTATATCTATAAAAAAGTACCAGCTACAATGACTATCCAAAAATCAGTAACAAAAATTACTGACAAAAATGATAATGAATATAAAGATCAAAAATATCATACCATCGGTGACAAAATCTATTATGCCTTTGAAGTAACGAATACCGGAAAAGTTACAATTAATGAAGTTACTTTCAACGATGAATTATTAGGCATGACAGATCAAAAAGTCACAGTTACAATTGAGCCTGGTAAATCATATACTTATCAAGTAGAATCTCCATATATCATTACTCAAAAAGATTTACAAAATGCAAAAGGTAAAATTATTAATATCGTAAAAGCTACAGCAACTACACCTAATGGAGGAAAAATTCCTGAAGTTTCATCAGAAACAGAAACTCCAGTAGAACCTAACCCATCAATCAAGCTAGAAAAAACAGCTGATAAAACAAACTTAGTTGTAGGTGAAACAGTTACTTATACATTTACTGTCACAAATACAGGTAATGTAACCTTAACTAATGTAACTGCAACGGATGATAAATTAACTCCATCTACTATTACATTAGAAACAACAACTCTAGCTCCAGGTGAAACAACAACTGGTACTGGAACATATGTTGTAACACAAACTGACGTTGACAATGTCAAATTAGTCAACACAGCAAAAGTAACTGGATTACCACCAGTAACACCAGAAAATCCAACTCCTACACCAGTAGAGAACGAAGATCAAAACATTATTTCTAATACAAGTAACCCATCAATCAAGCTAGAAAAAACAGCTGATAAAACAAACTTAGTTGTAGGTGAAACAGTTACTTATACATTTACAGTAACAAATACAGGTAATGTAACCTT
>NZ_FOGF01000027.1 GCF_900111135.1 Granulicatella balaenopterae
ACGCTTACGCTTTTCTCCTTGACAAATGTTTCCTACCTCTTTTGTGTGGTAAACAAGTCCACTAAGCCCTAATATAAATCTTTCAGATTTCTTTTAATAATTCCTCAACAACACTACTTGACGAAGAGCCATTTTCTCTTTATAAAAGTAAAAGCACCAAGTAAGTACTCGGAGCTTTTACTAAACTAGAACTACTCTTATAAGTTTTGTAACGCTCCTTCTAAATGAGCAATACTTGTTTCGCGTCCTAATAATTCAATTGTTTTACCAAGTTCTGGTCCATGTGATTGGCCACTTGTTGCTACACGAATTGGCATAAATAAGTTTTTGCCTTTAATTCCTGTTTCTTTTTGTACAGCTTTAATAGCTTTTTTGATTTCAGCTTCTTCAAATGGTTCAACAACTTTTAATTGTTCTTTGAAGGCTTCTAAGACAGTTGGTACTGTTTCACCAGCTAATACTTCTTTAGCAGATTCTTCAATTGCAAAGTGATCGTTTAAGAATAATGTTGATAGGTCAATGATTTCCCCTGCATAACTCATTTGGTCATGATATAGAGAAATTAATTTTGTTAACCAATCAATACGTTCTGGTGTTAATTCATCTTCTACGATGCCTGCTCTTTGTAATTGTTCAATACATAATGGCGCTAATTCTTCTAATGGAGTTTTCTTAACATATGTATTGTTAATCCATGATAATTTTTTAGAATCGAATGCTGCCGGTGATTTACCTAGACGATTTTCATCAAAGATTTTGATTAATTCTTCACGGCTAAAGATTTCGTCTTCGCCTTGTGGAGACCAACCTAATAAAGCGATGAAGTTAAACATTGCTTCTGGTAAGTAACCTAAGTCTTTATATTGTTCAATAAATTGTAAGATTGTTTCATCACGTTTTGATAATTTTTTACCTGTTTCAGAATTAATGATTAATGTCATATGACCAAAGCGTGGTGTTTCCCAACCGAATGCTTCGTAAATCATCATTTGTTTAGGTGTATTGGCGATATGGTCGTCCCCACGTAATACATGTGTGATTTCCATAAAGTGATCATCAACTGCTACGGCAAAGTTATAGGTAGGCATACCGTCACGTTTTTTGATAACGAAATCTCCTCCGATACTTTCCGCTTCAAAACTGATGTCACCTTTTACGATATCATCAAATTTGTATGTGTGACCTTTTGGTACACGGAAACGAATAACTGGTTCTAAACCTTGTGCAATAAATGCTTCCTCTTCTTCTTTTGTAAGGTGTGCATGTTTACCTGAATAGTGTGGCATTTCGCCATTTGCACGTTGTTCTTCACGTTCAGCTTCTAATTCTTCCGCTGTCATATAACATCTATATGCTTTATCTTCTGCTAATAACTGTTCAATTAGTGGATTATAGATGTCTTCACGTTCTGATTGACGGTAAGGACCTACATTACCTGGTTTGTCTGGACCTTCATCCCAATCCATTCCTAACCATGTTAAGTTTTCTAATTGACTTTGTTCACCATGTTCTAAGTTTCTTTTTTTATCTGTATCTTCAATACGGATAATAAAATCTCCTCCATGATGTCTTGCGAATAAATAGTTGAATAATGCTGTTCTTGCATTACCAATGTGTAAATGCCCAGTTGGACTTGGAGCGTAACGTACGCGCACTTTATCTGCCATTAATCTCTACTTCCTTCCTTGTTTATATCTCTTCCATTGTAAAACTTTTTGACTACTTTTACCATGGTTTTACGCTATTTTATTTAAGAAATTACTATTTTCGGAAAAAATAATTGATTTTTCATGTTTTTTCTATTTACATTATTTAGTTTTTCATAAAATTAAAAAAACTAGATAGTCATAGTGACTACCTAGTAAATTAATGGAAAAATTATGCTTTGTTTGTTGAACCAAACATATCCATTGTTTCTTTAGTTGTTTTAACGATTGCATCAAAACCAGGTTTGATAACTTTACGTGGGTCATAAACTTCAGCGTCTGTAGCTAATTTTTCACGAACAGCTTTAGTCCATTGTTGTTGTAACTCAGTGTTAACGTTGATTTTAGCGTGTCCACGTTCGATTGCTTTTTTGATTTGGAATTCTGGGATACCTGAACCACCGTGTAATACTAATGGAGCGTTTGTAGCTTCTGAGATAGCTAACATTTCATCGAATCCTAATACAGGTTCGCCAGCATATGTACCGTGAACTGAACCTAAAGCTGCTGCTAATGCATCAATTCCAGCTTCGTCAACCATACGTTTACATTCTGTTAAGTCAGCATATTGGATTCCTCCAGTAACGCCATCTTCAGTACCACCAACAGTACCTACTTCAGCTTCTACAGATACGCCTTTAGCGTGTGCGTATTCTACAACTTGTTTAGTCATTTCGATGTTTTCATCGATTGGGAAGTGAGAGTGGTCATACATTACTGAGCTGAAACCAGCGTCAATGTATGCTTTACAAGATTCAACTGATGAACCGTGGTCTAAGTGTAATGCTACAGGAACAGTAATATCCATTGATTCTAATAATGCATTTACCATTGCTGAAACTACAGTAGCTCCACCCATGTATTTACCAGCGCCTTCAGATACACCTAAGATAATTGGTGAGTTAGCTTCTTGTGCTGCTGTTAATACAGCTTGTGTCCATTCTAAGTTATTGATGTTGAATTGACCTACTGCATACTTTTCTTCTTTTGCTTTGTTTAACATTTCTGTCATGCTTACTAAACGACTCATGTTGTTTCCTCCTTGGAAGTTCAAATATTTTTAACACAATAATTATATCCTAAATTAGTATTTTTTTCCAGCGATTAGAATCGGTTACATGTAAATAATGAAAAACTTTTTTATCCTTTCAAATTGTTTTTCTTTTTTTCAATAGATTTTTTTAGGTAAATAGCGTGTTTTGCTCTTTTTTCAGATTAAGAATTTCTTAGAGTATGGCAGAGACTAACTTAATAAATGACAGTTGTTCACCTAACACCTTTTCACAGCTTAAACCTTTTCACTAAATGATTTTTACCATTCCTAATACATACGGCTATATAATTAAGTCATTTTTCTGTATAATGATAATAATATTATTACTGAATTTATCAGATGGGGAGATTTTTTATTCATGGGAACAATTATTAATGCACTCACAATTCTCATTAGTGGCTTAATTGGTTTAGCAGTGCATAAGGGGTTATCGCAACGGTTTATTGATACGATTATGAAAGCAATTGCCTTAGCTGTTTTTGGGATTGCCTTACAACAAGTCGCTCGTGACACAAATCCAATGGTCCTAATTTTATCATTAGTCTTAGGCTCTATTATTGGGGAAGCGTGTCAAATTGATTTACGGATTGCACAATTTGCTGGGTATGTACAAGCAAAATTCGCCTCTCATGGACAAAATGAGCATAATATTGCAGAAGGATTTATTTCAGCAACGATGCTTTTATGTATTGGTGCGATGTCCATTATCGGTTCGATTCAAAGTGGTTTATCGGGAGACAATAGTATGCTTTATACTAAATCAATTATCGATGCGATTTCTACTTTTATTTTAGCTGCTTCACAAGGTCCTGGTGTATTATTAGCGGCTGGTTCAGTGTTAATCTATCAAGGAACTTTAACGATTGCAGCTCACTTTTTATCACCTTTCTTAGGGCCAACGATTATTGCATCAATGTCTTCAGTTGGCGGTATCTTATTAATTGCTTTAAGCTTAAATATCTTAGAAGTGACCAAGCTAAAATTAATGAACTTTATTCCGGCTATTTTTATGCCAATTCTTTTAATGCCACTATTAGCTTTATTGTAAAAAGGTAGGATTGATGACTTTGGGTTGTCAGTCTTTTTTTGTGGTATTTTGGATGTATGGTTCCCTAATGCCACTTCATCACCTAAAAAAAAAACAGCTATGAGGTGCTATCACCCCATAACTGCTATAAGTCATTATAATTCGTCTTCTTCGTCTTCTTCATCATCGAAGTCATCAGAAATGATTGATAAGTCTTCATCAGCACTTACTTCATCTTCAATATCTTCATCAGCACCTAATTCACTTAAATCAGATTTGTATGCTTCTAATTCTTTAACTTCTACATCTTCGTCATCTTCTTCAACGTCGCCGTCTAATTTGATGTCGTCTTCTACATCGTCATCATCCTCTTCTGCATCATCATCAAGGATAATATCATCTTCTGGATCATCGTCATTGTAGTCAATAACATCTTCATCACCAAATGCATTAACTTTTTTACGTTTTTTACGACGTTTTTTCAATTCATCATCATCAATTGATGAAACAATCTCTTCATCGATTGAATCGATTGGATACCATGAGCGTAATCCCCAACGGTTTTCTCCTAATGAGATAAAGCTACCGTCAATGTTTAAATCAGTATAGAAACGAGTCATACGAGCTTCTAATACTTCATCAGATAATTCTAAGAATGCTTTGATTTCAGCCACTAATTGACTAAATTCTAACACTTCACCTGATTCTTCTAACATTGCATGAGCAACTTCAATCATTGATAATTCATTTTTATTAATACCTTCAAAAGCTTTTAATTCCAATAGGTACACTTCCTTTCAAAGTCTTCTGTCTTAGTTTACAACAACCATTATAGGAAATGCAACTTAACTTGGTAATCTCCTAAAATTTCTTCACCATTTTTAATTTTATAGGCCCATTCAAAGTGTTCTAACTCTTCTTTAGCATTAAATCGTGGTGTAATCTGTTCTGTGTGTGTTGCTAAGGGCATCACACCAGCTTGTGTTTGGTATAGGTATTCCACTTCTTCATCTAGTACAAATAACATCTTATTAACAGGTTGGCTACGTCTTGTTAATTGTACGACATGTTTTTTATCCCATTTGATTAACACAGGAATATCTGTCTTTTCTTCTTTATAGCGGATAAATAATGATCCATTCTTTTCAGTGACTAAAGCATCTTGCTTCATTGTCATTAATTGACGTTCGCCGTCTTGCGTAATAATTGTTACGACTTCTAATTGTTGTGTCATCTACTATTCCTCACATTTATTAAAGGTGAACTACTCATTAGCACAGGGTAATGAGCTTCCTGCTTCAAAGACTATATTCCGCTGTCTCCACAGGCATTCATTCGGACAGTTCTTGCCCTATAGTATTAGCTTATCTTATATCTACCTTATTCCACTATTAAAATATAATCTCATAACAGCAAACATATTCTAACCTACAGTATATCAGTTTTATAGGGTGTTCGTCTAGTACAATTATCCATAAAAAAAGAAAAAGTTGGAGAATTTTCTCCAACTTCTTCTTTTTGTCAATTTAGTTTGTTTCTAGTGCTTCTTTTTGAGTTGTTGCTGGTGTTTCTGGATTTGGTTCTGGTTGTGGATTGAATTGATACTGACTACCATTACTAATACCAAAACTCACACTAAATGATAATCCCATATAACTGCCGAATGGACTTTGCTCTACAATTGTCCCTTTTGCTTGGTCGGAATCAACGTAATAAGTTGAATAATTAACGGTTACACCTTTTGAAGTGAATGTATCATAAATGATTTTTTGTAATTCTGATTCATTTGTTCCACGTAAATCAGCTAGATAGGGTTTGCCTAGTGAGTAGATTAAAGTAATCGTTTTTTCATCTTTTTCACCTAAAGCAGTACCGCCTGCTAGTGATTGACTAATTAATTGACCATATGGCACTTTTGTATTGTAGCGTTGTTTAATGATTGGTGTCATCCCTGGTACACTTCCAGCTTCTTCTTGGGTTAGATTATAGTAATTTGGTACAATAATGACTTCCCCTGTTGACACAACAATCGCCATTTCATCTTTTTTGGCTAGCTTTTCTCCTGGCGCAATAGATTGTGTGATAATCATACCAGTTGGAACTAATTTGCTTGGTTCTTCATTAATGGTTAAGCTAATATCATTTTTCTTTGCCCATGCTTCTACTTCCATTTTGGCTTTTTCTTTAAAGTCTGGTACATCGATATTCTTTTCAAACGTTTCTTTTCCTTTTGAATAGCTGATGGTTGCTTTATCTTTACGGCGATAATTCGTATTCGTTACAGTGTCTTTATCTTTAAATTCAATGGCGATAAATTTATTTTCTTCGATCTCATCGCTATATTTTTTCGTGATTTTTAGATTGTCAGCAAGGTGTTCTTTTGCCCAATCTTTTGCTTCTTGGAAACTTAATTCATTAAAGTCTGGTAATATTAAGACTTCTTCTGGGTCAGCCCCTTTTGAAGCAGTGATTGTTAAATCAGATTTTTTGCGAATACGTTTGCCGGTTGGTGTGCTTTGTTTTAAGATAAATCCCGCTTCAACATCCGTACTATATTCTTGTTCCAGCACAATCTCAACTTGATGATCTTTACCCCATTTTTTTGCTTCACTAATGGATTGATTGGTAAAGTCAGGTACTTTCACATGCATCATAAAGTAGATGGCTATCCCTATTAAGACTAGCACTACTGCCGATACAATTCCTATTATCAGTTGTTTTTGACGTTTCTTTTGTTGATAAGTTGGATCAAATTCGACTTCTGGTTCGACTTCAAAAGAGCTTTTTCTAGTTGTTCGTTCTGCTTGTAGCTTTTCTTCAACATCAACAGATTGGGGATTGCTTCTTTTTTTAGTGTTTTGATCTGCTTTGGTAGCATCTTTTTGTTCCCACGAGCGAGAAGGATTAACCGCAGAACGTTTGCGTCTTTCTTGAGGTTCCAGCGCTTTTTCTTTCGCTAAATGTCTTTGTAAATCTTGAGCCGTTATCTGTTCCTTAGAAGTTTGTCTAGGTACTTCAGAAGAATCAACTAGCTTTTTCTCCTTTTTTTCATTAGTAGGAGTCTTTTTTTGATTAGTTTTATGATAGTTATCATTTGAAAAGTTACTTAAGAAATCACTCATAAGCTTTTAATTCTCCTTTTTTCAATAATAACACTTCATCCGCATAATCAGCAATTTCTGTTGAGTGAGTGACCACAATAACACATTTATGATGTTCATGCGCTAGTGTTTTTAGGATTTCAACGATTTCCATTTCCATTGCTTCATCTAAATTACCAGTTGGTTCGTCTGCTAGAATAATGTCAACATTGGTAGATAAAGCACGCGCAATTGCTACACGTTGCTGTTCTCCCCCTGATAGGCGCTTCACCTGACGATTTGCTTTTGTTTTTGATAAGCCGATATAATCTAGTAAATTACTTGCGACTTCTTTTTTATTTTTTGGTAATTCATTTTCGGTAATATCCATTGCCACTAAGACATTTTCAGTTGCGGTCATATATGGAATTAAATTATAACTTTGGAAGACCATCCCAATATTATTACGGCGGAAGTTATCCATACCAATTTGCGTGATATCTTTACCTTTATAATAGATATTGCCGCCTTTGGGTTGTTCTAGGGCACTAATTAATGATAGGAAAGTTGTCTTACCTGAACCTGACTGACCTAGGATGACATAGAATTTACCTTCTTCAAAGCTGGTATTTGCATCTTTTAAAATATAACGTCTTGTATCTGCATCTTGATAGTAATAGTTTAAGTTTTTCGTTTCTAAAATTGCCATTATCTATTCCCCTCCCTATAATAAGATCTTCTTCGGATTCAAACGCACTAGATAAGTCATTGGAATAATGGTTGCGACAATTACTGTCCCTAAACCAACTCCATACATTGTGCCAATATAAGCCGGCGTAATTTTTACTTCATAGGCTTCTACGACATCCTCAGTTGTTACATCTGCATCGAAGCCATTCATGCTATAACTATAACCACCCATTAAATCATCTTCTTGTTGCGCTACTTGTTGCTCAATCAAACCTGTTGAGACATTCTTAGCGATTAAGTTACCACTGAAGACTGCTAGAGTAATCGCAATAAGTGAAATAGTTAAGACTTCCGCTAGCATTTGACCGACTACTTTACCTTTTTTCTCACCAATTGCTAAGTAAATACCAAATTCTTTTTTACGATCACGTAAGAATAATAAGACTACTAAAGTAATAATAATCACAGTCGCTACTACAGCTGCAATCATTACGAATTTTGCAATTTTTGATACAGATGCTACTGGACCAGCAATTTCTTCATATTGATCCGAATTTGCTTTTAAGATAGAGTACTCTGGTAATAATAACTGGGCTTCTTCTTTAAATGCTTCTACATCTTCTGGTTTTTCTAAAATATAGATTGGATCATAAAATTCAAAATCATCAACCTCTTGAACTTCTTCACCATTAGCTTCGGCTTCAGCCACATAAGCTGCATAAGCTAATTTAGAAATTTCTCTCACATAACCATTTGGTACATAGATTTTATTTACTTTTTCTTGTTTTTGGTATGCTAACATATGCTCATCTTGTTTTTTACCTTCTACTTTATCCTTAATCGTTAAGTCTTTATAAATCCCAATAATTTCAATTGGTAAATCATATTGTTCTTTGACAAAGCCTTCTTCAGTTGGTTCTTTGTCATAATCAAGCTCATAATATGTTAAAGGCATTTTATCGCCGACTTTTAGATTATTTAATTCAGCAAGTTCTTTAGAGATTAACCCAACACTTGCGCCAGCTTCAATCTCTTCTGGTGTAAAGACACGTCCTTCTACTAATTCTGCACGACCTTCTTCAATTGCTAAGACTTTATTGTAATGAATCCCTTGCGTATTAAAGGCATAATATTTTTCGTAACCATCTGGTGAGAGGCCTCCTTCTCCTTCCATTTGTTCACGTTCTTCTTGAATGATTGGATCAACATAGGCTTTCATGGATTCTGAACCTACTGTACCATAACTTGTATAGTCATAATTCTTCACATATGGTAATTCCCCTATTTTAGTGACTACTTCTTTGCTTGGTGGGGTAATAGTGTCATATATTGATTCTACTTGTTCCGGATCTTCTTCCATTAGTTGATCAATAGCCTCATGATCCATCTCTATCGTTACAACTGCTCCTAGTTCTGACTTGATCTTTTCAGCAACTTGCTTACTACCGTCTTGGATTGCTAAAGCCCCCGCAATAACATTCGCTAAGACAAAAATAATAAAGAATAATAAAATTGACTTCCCTTTATTTCTTGCGATACTAATTCTTGCACGTTTTAAATAGTTCATCTCTTCCACTCCTTTATAATTATTTACTACCTTCATTCTACCAAACTATCCCCTTTTAGAAAACGCTTAATCTACTTTATCCTAACTCTAAAAAAGATAAGTTTTAGAAAAAGAACCGTTTAGATAGATTTTTATATTATTTTTTCGATATTTTTCTATTTTCTCCGTTTTTAAAAATAAGGCTGATGGTATTTATCCATCAACCTTATTTTTACATTAATACATTGAATAATTTAATAAGTATAATTCATCGCCTTCAGTTGGATGAGCTAATTGAATCGTACCTTCATAAATCACGCTTTCACTATCAATATCATAAACCATATAATGAATACCTTGCTCAATGTTTTCTGATACGGCAATTTGATTAGTTCGATAGATGCGTTCCCAACGAGTATTTTCTGTTATAGGATATTCAAGGACTGTTTGATAGACTTGTTCTTTTGTATCCCATTTTGCCACAATTAATTGATGCGGATAAGTAGCGACTGGTTCCATATCTGTGTCTGATTCTTCTATCTGAACAAGATGATCATCTGCTTGATTTTTTTCTTCTATGTTCGCATCCTTAAGAGTAGCGCCTTTTGGTAAGACTTCTAATAATTCATAATGCGTACCATTAGCAAAGACATTATTGGCATTAAAGAGTTTTTCACCATATGAATTATTAATATATTCATGTTGTCCTAATGCTTCAAATTGATTAGAAAAGACATCATATAAATAATAAGAAATACCTTTTTGCTCTTCATCTTCTTGAGACTCTCGATAGACTCTAAATGGAATAGCTTTTTCATTAATCGGTTGTTCTGTTAGACTAATTTCTTGTGTAGCAATTTCTTTTGGTAATTCCACTGTTTCAATGTCACCAGCTTCTCCTGTAGTGGTTGAAATCATTAATTTTTTCATTGCAACCTCATTTGAAATACTACGATGTTCCTCTAACATGACTAAACCAAATTCTTCTTGATTGAATTGACCACTAACCTCAATAAAACAATACCCCTCAGACGCACTAATAGCATATGTCAATTTTTGATTCTTTTTAATCGCTTTTTTACCATCATATAATGAATAGCGAATGGTTACGATATTACTATCTAAGTCATTATTGACCTCATAATATAATGTATTGCCATTTGGTAGGGCTTGATAATACCGTTCAGTTGGACGTGCCCATAATGGACTATCACTACGCGGATTATCTTGTTCCATACCTTCATAATTCACATAATTATTAAATTCACTTTTCCCTTGATAAAATGATATATTTCTTGGGAAGTTTTTACCGTATTTCTTTTCATTTTCATATTCAAAATTTAATTGTTTGTTCTTAATAAACGCTTCATCACCTTTTGTAGTGGTAATAGTTAATGCTGGTACTTGGCGTTGATCAATATTGGGTGCTGCTACCATTGATACTAGTGATAGTCCGGCACAAATACTCACCACACTTGCAAAAATTCTATTTTTCATATTTCCCACCTCCTAGACTGCAATATAGTGATTTAATAAGTGACGTGACACTAAGGTATTGATACATAAAAAGATTGCTAATACAATCGTCATCACCCAGCTTATTTCACTACTTGTTAACATTAAATTTGTGATTAAAAAGATTAAACCAGCGATATAGATGCCATACACCAATACGTTTAACACCATAACGCCAATAGACTGAACTTTTCTTAAATGACGGCTTGACATCGCTAAAATAACCAATTGGAAACAAGCGCTCACCACACAAATCCCTACGCCATATGTGATTAAAAAGTTCATCCAAGTTGCTGGATACAATACTTCTAATGGATTACCAAAAATACTACTTCCTTGAGTAAAGAGATACCAATTGTTCGCCGTATTCACTAACTGATCACCAACAATCCAACTAGCAAGATTTATAAAGATGGTCAATAACACTATTTCTAACCCTAATAAGATTAAAATCATCATGATGATAGTAGTGAATTTTGCCCAATAGACACTCATACGACTGCCCGGTAACATTAATAAACGATAGATTGACTTGCCTTGTCTATACCATTCTTTAAACCAAATATAGAAAATATAGGCACCAATTAAAGCGACACTCCCCATAATTGATAAGACAAACCAACCATTCATAATCGTAGCAAAATCACATTTCACCATGTCTATTGGAAGTGCTTGATTAATATTCAACTGAAGCACTCGTTTATAATCACGAATCATCTGGATAAATGATACTGATTGTAAAAGAGTAACCCCGACAACTAAAATAGCAATTAACTTTTTACTATTTTCTAATTCATATGCTAATAATTTTAAATATTTTTTCATGGTAGATACACCTCTCTCATTACATCGACGATTGATTTACCTTCCATTTCACGAACTTCTTCAGGATAAAATTCTTTAATCACTTTTCCCTCATCCAGTAAAACAGCTTTATCAACCAAATACTCAATGTCATTAATTTCGTGAGTCGTAATTAAGACCCCTTTATCTTCTACTAAACTACTAGTAAAGACGGCTGCGATTTGCTCACGAGTGAAAACATCAATCCCTGAAAAGGGCTCATCCATTAAGACAAAATCGACATCCAAGGCTAATCCTAATAATAAATTAACTTTTGCCACATTACCTTTTGACAAAGAATTAATTTTGGCATCTTCTTCTAATCTAAAGAACGTTAACAATTCTTGCGCTTTCTCCTCATTCCAAACAGCATAAAAATCAGCCATATAATCCATCGCTTGACGAACACTATAAGCTTTATTCACAATAATCTCATCTGGAATATAAGAAATATGATTATAAAAATCTTGTGGCTTCTCCTTACCATCTAAAGTAATCTTACCGCTGTTAATCGGAATCAAATTCATAATGGCATTCATAATAGTTGTCTTACCAGTACCATTTACCCCGATTAGACAAGTAATTTCTCCTTTTTTGGCTTTAAAGCTAATATCATTTAAGACTTGCTTTCTACCGTATCTTTTCGAAACATTTTCTAGTTGTAACATTATTCTCCCACCCTTCCTTCATAATAGTCATGGATAATATCAATAATTCTTTCTTCTTTTAGTTCAAATGGTCCGATTTTTTCAATAAAATCAATCACCGCTTGTTCAATTAATTCTGTACGTAATCGTTCTAATAATTGACGATCTTCCGTTACCTTGCTCAATGAATTTCCCTCCGTATAGATTAGCCCCAGTGCACTCATTTCCTTATAAGCTTTTTGCACAGTATTGGGATTGACTCCCCATTCTTGCGCTAATTCACGTCTTGACGGTATTTGACTTCCAGGAGCTAATTTACCTGACGCAATGGCTTGTTTGTAATAATCAATAATTTGTTCGTACACGGGTAAACGTTTATCTAAGCGTATCTCCAACCTTACCACCTCCTATGTGTTACACATATAATACACAACCTACAAAAAAATTTAAGCCCTCATGTACCATTCGAGTAGTACACCACGATTAAAAAAAATCAAACCGACAAATCCGGCGAATCTTCCTTCTACTTGTATTATATTAGTAGTACACCTAGAAGTCAAGTCTCATTATAAACGATTTTGGCCAAATTACATACTACTCAATTCATAGATTTCAATAATAAATGATACCTGATATTTGTAGATAGATACTCGATAACTAATTTCCTTTTAAATTCATAGCTATATTTAGCCATAAAAATCTCCAAAAATCAAAAAAACCACCTATCCCTAGGTGGCTACTCACAAAAACTGTGATTAGATTTTTTTAACGAATTCTGATTTTAATTTCATAGCGCCAAATCCATCAACTTTACAGTCAATATTGTGGTCGCCTTCGCAAATGCGGATACCTTTCACACGAGTACCTTGTTTAATGTCTTTTGGAGCACCTTTAACTTTTAAATCTTTAATGATTGAAACAGTGTCGCCATCTGCTAAACGGTTACCATTTGCATCGATTGCTACGATTCCTTCTTCTACTTCTTCAACTTCTTTTGGATCCCATTCATGAGCACATTCTGGGCATACTAATAATACACCATCCTCATAAGTGTATTCTGAATTACATTTTGGGCAATTTGGTAAATTTTCCATATTCACATATCTCCTTTAAAATAAATTTTATCGACGTTTTCTAATCATATCTAATGGTTTAACTGGTTGTGAGACTTTCATCTTACAAATCATCATCGCATGTGGCGCAACAGTGATCTCTTCACCATCTTCATCCCACAATTGTTCTAATGTTTCTTCGTGATGACGCATACCAGGGCCATAGAATTCGATTGTGTCGCCAACTTTGAAATTATTACGTTGTTGTACGACCGCCATTTGTGTTGCTTCATCATATTCCAATACTTGACCTACAAAGGCGTATTGTGGAATTTGACGACGCTCACCAAATAATTGTTCTTGTTCGCTAGGTGTTTTATAGTAGAAACCTGTCGCTAATTCACGTTGGGCAACTTTCCATAATTCATCTAACCATTCTTGCTTGAATTCGTAATGATCAGGATCTTCACAATAACTATCAACAGCAGCACGATAGACATTTGCAACAGTTGATACATAGTGAATTGATTTCATACGACCTTCAATTTTAAAACTATCGACTCCTGCTTCAATTAAGTCAGGTAAGTTGCGAATCATCGCTAAGTCAACAGCACTCATTGAGAATTTTTCTTCGATACCTTCTTCACCAGCACCTACATCACGGTGGACTCCAGCAAGTGGCATATCGAATAAACCGTATTTCCAACGACAAGATTGCGCACATCCGCCACGGTTGGCATCACGATGAACCATGTGATTGGATAGTACACAACGTCCTGAATAAGAAATACACATTGCGCCATGAATAAATGCTTCAATTTCAACATCAACTTTATCTTGCATCTCTTGAATTTCTTGCATTGATACTTCACGGGCTAACACGACACGTTCTAAACCTTCATCTTTCCAGAAGTTTAGTGTTTCGTAGTTTGAAGCAGATGATTGAGTTGATAAGTGAATTGGTAAACCCGGCGCTTCTGTTGCACAAATTTCCATTAAAGCCATATCGGAAATAATTACAGCATCCACACCAATTTCGCGTAATGTTTTAAAGAACTCACCAGCTCCTTCTTCATCACCTTCATGAGTAACCATATTGGCGGCTACGTGAACACGAGCGTTATGCGCATGAGCAAATTCAACTGCTTCACGCATTTCATCATAATCAAAGTTCCCCGCACGACTACGTAAACCATATGCTTCTCCACCAATAAATACGGCATCTGCACCATATAAAATAGCTGTTTTTAACTTTTCTAATGTGCCACCGGGGGCTAGGACTTCCGGTTTTTTCAAAATTTTTCTCATCTTTGTATCCTCTTTCTATTTTACGTCTTCTGGATTTAATACATAAAATCCTGGATCTAATGTACGGACTTCTGGATGTAATTGGCGAATTTTTTGAGCTAATAAAAATCCTTGGTTACTATCCCATGTACCTGCATTAATCTTATCTCTAGCATCAACAAATAAACGAGCAATCTTAACAAAATTCTCACCTGGAGAAAAAATGCCATCTAACTTCCATTGCTCAACACCCATTTCTGCTAATTCATGTAAATATTCTGCTAATAATACATCATCCGAAGCGAAAATATGTGTTCCATTTATATCTTGGTAAATTCCATAATGCGAATCATCTTTTTGTGGTTCAGAGATAAATAATTCTCTTTGTTTGGCTGGGGATTCTTCACGCTCAATATAATTGAAGTAATTTTGTAATAGTGGACGTTTTGATTGGTGAATACATGTCGCACCATAGACTAATACTTCAACCGGGATTGTTGCGTTTTTTGCCAAAATTTTCATTGATTCTCTTGGAACTTCACGTGCAACGACTGCAGATACTGCACCACGTTTTGCCCAAAAGTTAATATGTTTGCTACTGGTTACAATTACTTGTGCATCATAATTGAAAGGAATGTTATATTCTTCCTGTTTCATCACTTGCATAACACCAGGGTCTCCCACCGAGATAACGTCTACATCGATAGATTTTAAAAACGTTAAATATTCTGGAAGTTTTTCAATACGGTCATTATGAAAAATAGCATTCACAGCAACTGTTACTTTTTTACCATATTCATGCGCTAGAGACGTTAATTCAGCTTGTTCTTCACGTGAAAAAGACGTCGGCAGTCGTAAACCAAATTCATCCTCCCCAAAATATAGTCTATCTACGCCTGCTTCTAGCAATGCTTTTGCTTGTGGAATGGATTCCACTGTTGCAATAATTTCTGTCATCTCAGAATCTCCTTATCTCTCAAATACTACTTTAAGAAGAATATCATAAAACCGTAGTGATATCTAGTACAAGGCTTATCAATCTGTATTATTTTCGCTTACTACAGCATACTACAAATAAATTTTTCTACTAATAAATTACCCATTTTACTAACTTTTCACTAATTACACCAAAAAAATAGTACAGTTAACTCATTTTTCGTAAAATCTGTATCATATTCCGAGCAAATTCCTTCCATATAAGGCTATCCTTATTTTAAAAAAAATGAATTTTTCAGTACTTTTCTAGCGAGATGCTTGACACTGACATGCTTTATCAGTAGAGTTAAAGACGAAGATTTTAGTAATTTTACTAAAACAATCGGAGGAGGAATAAAAGATGGAAATGGATCAAATTTTAAGCGAGTTAAAAGTATTATCAGCTAAGAAAAAAGCTGGCACAATTACTCCAGAAGAAGTCGAAAAACAAAAAGCTTTACGTGAAGAATATATGACAATCTTCCGCAGCGCTCTACGTGGACATATTGAAGGAATTAAAGTTGTCGATAATGATGGAAATGACATCACTCCTGACAAATTAAAACAAGTACAAAAAGAAAAAGGGATTCACGGACGCCACTTAGAAGACTAAACCACAAAAAAACTGCTAGCTTTCTTACTCGAAGAAGCCAGCAGTTTTTTATTTGATTGTATATTTTAATGGAATTGCATCCCGCCATCGATAATTAATGTTTGACCAGTCATACAATTTGAATCTTTGCTTGCTAAGAATGATACGCCACCAGCGATTTCTTCTGCTTCTGTTAATTCGCCTAATGCAATATTTTTAGAGAATTGTTCCATTCCCCATTCGTCATCCATGCCTGCTTCTAAACCAACTTGATGCGCAATATCATACATCATTGGCGTCTTAACAATCCCTGGTGCGAATGCATTAACCGTAATGCCTTCTGGTGCTAAGTCACGAGCTGTAACTTGTGTAATGCCACGAACGGCAAATTTTGTTCCTGAATATAATGCTAAGTGTGGGTTACCAACAACGCCTGCTTGAGAAGTTGCGTTAATGATTTTACCACCGTGACCGAATTTTTTGAACATTTTATAAGCTGCTTGTGTACCCCAAATAATACTAGCAACATTTACGTGATAGACTTTATCGAACATTTCTGGTGTAATTGTTTCGATTGGTGTTGTAGGTCCTAAGCCTGCATTATTAACTAATACATTAAAGTCACCGAATTTTTCAGCAACAGCTTCTACACTTTCAATAAATTGTTCACGATTAGCGACATCTAATTGAACAGCAACTGCTTCTCCACCGTTTTCTTCAATTTCTTTAGCGACTGCAACGGCGCCTTCTTCATTCATATCAGCAACGGCAACGACAAATCCATCTTTTGCTAAACGATGACAAATCGCCGCCCCAATCCCTTGTGCTCCACCTGTAATAAATGCTACTTTTCTTGACATATTAACAACTCCTATCAGATTATTATGTTATTATATCTGTCTTTCGACAATTAGAATTCTACCACCTTTTGTCTATTTGTGCAATGGTTAACAAATAACTTTTTCAATTGTTTTTTCTAAAAAATCAAGCTCGCTTTTTAGCTAATGCTCAATCTTATTTAGCTTGGTTTTTATTATCATTACCAGTTAGCATTCCGCCTCACTATTATCTAACCTTCTATCACTACTACAATAAAGATTCAACCCAAGCTTTTCTCTTTTACTAGTGAAACAGGACCACTTATCTGCCTTATAGTAAGAATTCTCCGTCTAACATATAAATTGGTTGCGACAAAAAAATATACCCTTCATTTATTTTCACAACAAATACCGTTATTTTCTAATGATTATAAAAAGCGCCTTAAAGATAATGTTTACGCTTAATAAAATTTTCTTTTTTTAGAAATTCCCCGTATTTTTATTTACACATTGTTAAATGATTAACGAACTTATTATATATATTTGGTATTTTTTCTCCATTTCGTTTTTAAAAAATCCGTTTTTATATAATTTTGGTTTTATTTGTGAATTTACGGCTGAAAATATGACTATTTCACAAAGTTCACGCTCATTCTTTTCACAAATAAAAACAACTTTTAAGCCTTTATTCATTTAATTGTCTATTATCGAGGTGGTTTTGCATTATTTTAAGTGATAACTAGCTATTTATTACATAAAAATAGCAAACTAAGTTAGAAATAGCTTAGTTTGCTGACTGATATCATTAAGATTTATACTTTAGTTACTTGAATATCATCGATAATTGTGGCCCAATGATTAGTTGGTCCATGTCCATGTCCGACATAAATTGGTTGACTAATAGCAGCTTGAATAAATTGTTTCGCCGTTATAATAGCTTGTTCTAAACTTTTACCCTTCGCTAGTTCTGCGGTAATACAAGCTGAAAAAGTATCGCCTGTACCATGAGTATTGGCTGTTTCAATTCTTGGAGCTGTTAGCCAAAATTTTGTACCATCTTCCAATAAGACAAAATCGCTTGCTTCTCTTTTTTGGCTATGACCACCTTTAATAATCACATTTTTAGCGCCTAGCTCTTGTAATGTGGCTGCAGCAGCCATCATTTCTTCTTCTGTTGTAATCTTTTCACCAATTAAGACTTCCGCTTCTGGTAAATTAGGGGTTAATACAGTGGCGATTGGCAATAATTCTTCTTTAATAGTAGCGACTGCTTCTTCTTCTAATAATGGATGTCCACCTTTCGCAATCATTACCGGATCGACAATTAATGGGCCAAAATCAACCTGTTTATACATCTTTACAACTGTCTTTACAACTGCACTATCCGCCAACATCCCTGTTTTAGCTGCTCTAATATTAAAATCACTTGCTAAAGAGTTAAATTGCGCTTCAATAAAGGATTCTGGCACGGCAAAAGCATCTTGTACACCATATGTATTTTGGGCAGTTAACGCTACAAAGATAGACATTCCAAAGACTTCTCGAGCTTGAAATGTTTTCAAATCAGCTTGAACGCCCGCTCCTCCACCTGAATCAGAACCCGCAATCGTCACTACTTGTGGTGTTTGATTAATCATGGTTTATCACCTCCTGAATGGTATTCTGCAATTCTTGAACCTTTTCAGCCACATTTCTAGCTAACATAATCTCCGACACAACTGCAACACCCGCAATACCTGTACCTTTTAAGTGTGCAATATTATCCACTTTCAAGCCACCAATCGCCACAACTGGCACCTCGCTATTAGCGCAAATACTCGTTAAAGTCTCTAAGCTAACTCTTGCAGTATCTTTCGTAGCTGTTGGATAAATCGCCCCCACACCAAAATAATCTGCCCCCTGATCCATAGCTTCATTAGCACGTTCTAAAGTCTTTACCGAAACACCAATAATTTTATTTGGTCCTAAAATTGAGCGCGCAATATCAACCGGTAAGTCCTTATCACCAATATGTATTCCTGCCGCATCAACCGCTAAACAAATATCTAAACGATCATCAATAATTAATGGAATTTGGTATTCATCGCAAATCACCTTAACTTCTTGCGCTAATTGATAATAGTCTCTTGTTTCTAATTCTTTTTCTCGTAATTGAACAATACTCACACCATTACAACAGGCCGTTCTAATTCTTGTTAGAAATTCTTCTTTAGAAAAATCATACCGTCCTGTTACTAAATAAGTCTCTAAACATGCTACTTCCATCCTTACTTCACCTCTCCTTTAATAGCCCCATACCAATCTCTTTGCTTTTGTAAATCTGCTAATTGATTGAATAAATCATTTCTAAAATCATACAGCCCCTTTGTCTTTGTAAAGGCTTGTTCACCACAACAATTCAGATAACTAATCGCAAACATAGCCGATACTACCGCTGAATATCCTTCTGCTAAGAATACAGCCATTAAACCTCCGACTATATCACCAGTTCCCGTTACTTGATCTAGGGCAAATACCCCATTTTGTAATAGTAAGTGTTGCTGTGATGAAACAATCAAATCCCTGACTCCTGTTGCTACAAAGACCGTCTTTGGATAGCCAAGCGTCATTTCTTGGAATTTTTCACGTAATTCCTCAATTGCTTCTGTTGTTTGATCAGCCATATGACCATCTACCCCGCGTGCATGAGTCGCTAAACCACATAAACTACGCATTTCTGAGAAGTTTCCCTTCACAATTTTAGGCTCTTTTTGTAATAATTCTTCTACTAGGCATCTTCTAAGTGAAGATACCCCTACCCCAACTGCATCCACTACTATCGGGCACAAGACTTTACCTGCATAATCACTTGCTAATAAAATACTTTTTTCCTGCTCCTGTGATAAATGTCCCAAATTAATGAATAAGGCATCTGCTTGCTTTAAAAAATCCTTAACCTCACGTGAATCACTTGCCATTACTGGCTTGGCGCCCATAAATAAAATCGCATTGGCCACTGATTCTGATGTAATACTATTCGTAATGCAGTGAATTAACGCTTGTTTTTTCAATGGGAAAACTTGCGTTAACTGCTCTTGATAGCTTTCAATGATTCTACTCATATTATTTACCTTCTTCTTTTTTAGAATTTTTGAATAGTTGTTGTAATTGCTGATAGATGGGAACTTTCGATAGTTTGATTAATACTAAAAAGGCGATAATCGACCCCGAAATAGAACCTCCAAAAAATATTGGTGTATAGACTAACCAAAATAACCCATTTGTACTTCCTGTAAACCAAACCATCACCGGATATGATAATAATGAGCCAATGAGGCCTGTTCCAATAATTTCACCCATAATTGCTCCCAAAACTTTAGGGTAATAAGCATATAACCAACTTGCTAAAGCGGCTCCAAAGACTGCTCCTGTTAATGCAAGCGGTGGAATACTTAAGACTAGCATTCGAATAATCCCACAAATTAATGCCATTAACACCGTATATAAAGGCCCCATAAACGTTGCTGCAATAACATTTACAACACTTGACATTGGTGCCATACCCTCAATACGAAACAAAGGAGATAACACAACATCGACTGCAATCATCATCGCTAAAATACTTAATTTTTTAATTTTGTCACGTTCCATACCTTTCCTCCCACTACTCCTTTATATCAACTTCCTTAGACATAAAACTTGCATCATAATGAATAAAGATATACTATAATTTGAAAAGTTATAAATACCAAACCAATCATTCCCAGACTAATCGGTGCAGCTTTGTAAGTAATATAATGCGTTCTTACTGCATTTTCTTGATAACCATGCGCTCTCATTGCAGTTGTATACTGTTTGCTCCATAAAAAACTCGTCATAATAGCTTTTACATAAAACATCGGTGACCAAATATATAATTTTTTGCCACGTAATACACTCGCCTTAGAGACCGCATCGACTTCTTGAAGTATCATCGGAACCGCATGCACCACTACCAATAATCCATACACAAAATTAGCTGGCATCCCTTTTTGTTCTAGCACCAATAACAATTCTTCTAAATCAATTCCCAATGCCAAAAATAACCCCAATGCCGCATATGCATAGGTTCTTGTTAGATAAATAATCGCCACCGATGGATCTGTCGCATGTAAGTAAAAAGACCAATAATTTGCTAAGGCTGGTAATAAAGGAACCAATGCCAAAGCTATCACACTACGATATTGCCTTTTCAAAAGAAAATAAAGAACCGTTAAGCCAATCACAAAGACATTCACCATCACCGACTTCACAAAAGCTAACTCAAAAGCCATTACTAATAAACTAATCGCTAAGGGTAGTTGATAAGATTTTTTATTCATAAACGATTCCCTCCTGACTACTAATAGCACTTAAAGTCTTATTAGAAAGCTCAATATGATGGTCGCTATAGCCAGATATCGGTGCCAAACGATGCGATACAATCACAAAATCACACTCATTTGATAAATCCTTTATCCACTGCATAAAATACTGACAAGTAGCGCTATCCAACCCAGTAAACGGTTCATCTAATAATAATAATGGCACATCCAAACTTAACATCACCACTAATTGCACTATCTTTTGCTGCCCCCCACTTAAATGATAGACACTTTTAGTTAACCATTCCTCCATGCCTAAATCTTTCATCGCCTGTTGTTGTCGCTGCCTTTTTTGTTGACTTTTTGGTGGTGAAAATTGCAATTCCTTCTCCACAGTAACTGCCACATATTGCTTAGTTGCTTCTTGAACAATTAAAGTTAACCATTGATAGATTTTCCGACGTCTTCTTAAGCGATTCATCTGATAAAACATTTTACCGCGATAGGGGTGTTGTTGAACAATCGCTTTTAAAAGAGTTGATTTTCCTGAACCATTCACTCCTGTTAGTGTGGTAATTCCTTTTTTAATACTAATCGATGTATCTTCTAATAAAAGCTTCTGTTTTTGTTTGATTGTTACATCTGTTAGGGTTAAGACTTGTTTGGTAGATGCTTTAGCTGTAGTTAACTCATAAGAAGGTACTTGTTCTTTTAATTGGCTAACTGGTTTAAAGACTAGTTTTTGCTGTTCTAATGATATGAACTGATCCACCACTTCTGCATAATCTGAATAATCATGATCGGTAATAATAATCGTTTTCCCTGCTTGTGCTAATCCTTTTAATACAGTAATTAGCTCTTTACGACTACTTGGATCCACACTAGCAAAAGGTTCATCTAATAAGATAAATTGTGGCAACTGTACTAAAAGAACCGCTAAAGCCGCCCTTTGCTTCTCCCCACCTGATAAAGTATTAAGCGATTGGTCTAATATCTCTTCCACTTTGGCTTGTTTAATAGCCATACGAATCCTCTCTGGCATCTCTTCTACTTTTAAGCACTGATTTTCTAAAGCAAAATATAATTCACGGCGCAAAGTCTTCATCGTAAATTGTTGTGAAGGATTTTGAAAGACTAAACCGACTTGTTGAATCACTTCAAAAGAACGTAACTCTTGGTAGTCGACGCCATTTAACAGGATTTTACCTTGATAGTTCATTTCTGATAAACCTGCTAATAAATAAAATAATGTTGATTTCCCGCTACCAGTATCGCCTGTTAAAAGAATCATTTTCCCTTTTTCAAATTGAACATTTACTTGTTCTAATAATACTTGGTTTTGTCTTTTTAACGTTAGATTTTCAAGTGTAATATTAGCCATTATGAGCTCCTATTGATGATTCGATTTCTTGATAGATTTTCATAATTGCTTGAACTAAAAAGACATTAAAGAACGCAACTGAAATAAAACGAACCACCAGTAAGCCAATAATCATCATTGGTGAAAATTCCATATACCCATATTTAAAATATTCATAGATAAAACTTAATACTGTTGTACCTACTGCTCCATACCATAAAGGCAAGCTATCATAGCGTTTATATTTTGTAAGGGTAAATCCTAATTCGCTACCAGCCCCTTGAATAAGCCCTGAAATTAATACCCCTGCACCGAAATAACTACCATAGAGCATTTCTGCTAAAGCAGCTAAAAGTTCCCCTAAAATAGCTGTACCAGGACGCCTTACAATCATCGCCGCAACAGGTGCTGCAATCGTCCAAATTCCAAATAAAATCTGATTAGCAAATGGCGCATAACCATATATACTTAAAGTTGCCTCTAATGGCGCATATAAATACCCTCCACCCATAAAGACTGCTCCAAAAATAAATGCAATAAATGCTAATAATACTACTTCTTGTAATGACCATGCTTTTCTTTTTTCCATATCTAAACTCCCCTTCCTATATTATTAAATTTTTGCAACAAAAAAACACCCAATATTCTTATTAGGTGCCATTATCTCAGATTATCATTTAGGCTAATAATAACTTTCACTACTATCATAGAAGTCAATATTTATTATTACCTAAACTAGGACATTTCCCTTCGACGGCATTATCCGAATCAGGTTCTATGGGTATAATCTCAGCTTTTTAGCACCCCAAATGTTTATTTATTACTTTATTAGTATAGCATACTTCCAAAATAGCTTACAGAAAAAATAATCGCCTATCAATAGTCAAACTTTATTAATAGGCGATTTTGGTGTATTTTGACAGTAGATCAATAGGTTTACTGATTTTAACCCTATTTTAAGTTTTCAAATTGATGAATATTTTTCTTTTATAACTTGTGGGACAAACAAATTATAAAAAGATTCCTAATACTAATAATTTATTTCTGCTACACTTCTATTGTCTTTTTTGCCGCTTTCGTCTCCTTTCTTAGATTTCATTTGCAACAAAAAAACCTAACAACTCATTACTAGCTGTTAGGTGCTACTATCTCAGATTATCAACTAGTCGAATGCTTTGGTATAAACACTTATCCCTTCCCTAAATAACTGCTTTTCCAAATCACAATAGACTAACTAGACATTTCCCTTCGACGGCATTATCCGAATCAGGTTCTATGGGTATAATCTCAGCCTTTTAGCACCCCAAATGTTTGCTTGTTACATGTTGATTCTAGCACTAGAAAAAGTACTTGTAAATGCCTTTTAAATGCAGATATTTCACAATCCTTGTTGGTATCTACTATAATGATTATGTTTTATCGATAAGTATATTCTTTATACTGATGAAATAGTATTTCTACCCTATTAATCTATCTCTTATTACTTTTATAGTTCTTTAGCGGTTTTTTGTATTTTGGCAAACTTTTTCAGTTCTTTTTAACCAATTAATTGATTATCCACAAACAACTCTAGCGCTTCGACTTTACTTTTTAGCGTCAGTATCGACTTGCCTCATAAGTCCCACCCTTTCCTTTCTAAAAAAATGTGGACAGTTTATACTTATCCACAAAGTTATCCACATGTACACATGTTCGCCCACAGTATTTGGGGGCGTTTCTCTCTTTTGATCCATATATAGGTCAAGTATTTTTTTTTTACATTGCTTATCCTGCTTATTATTTTATTTTTTATCGAGTTATCCACTTAGCTATTGTTGATAACTTTAATTAAGTAGAAATCCCTCTATTATAAGGTTTCTAGCACTTTCTTGTTGATAAATTATCCACTTATCAACAGTTATCCACAAAAATGTGGATAACTCTTCTCCCTCTAAAACCTTATTATATTAGGCTTTTTAGCCATTAATTTTTTTTATTATTTATTTATCCTCAATAAGATGATTTTAGTTTTCCACAAAGTTATCCACAGACTTATCAACAATGTGAATACTCTTACATTGCAAATTTTTTCATTTTATATGATAAAAAAGAAGCTAAGCCCCATTTTTTTGGTACTTAACTCCTTTTCGATATGCTTATTCTGCGATTTTAAAATATGGATACAATAATAAACAAATTGTAGTCATTACTAATAATATTACCGATTGTACTAAACTTGTTCGGTAACGAATATACATTACGATCGCATTAACGACGATAAATCCTAAGATAATCGCACCTTGTTTTAATGAATCTTGCCATTTAATGGATTTTGTGAAGTCTTGTTTAATCCCCGCAACTGCCACAATCACAAATGCAGCTAGCCCAAAGACCATTACTCCTGCAACCATTTGATTAAAGGCTGTTCCTAAGTATTTGTCTAAAGAAAAGATATGTCTTGATGCTAAAAACATTGCGATAATAGCAATTGCTTCATATCCACAAGCAATGTGGGTAAATCGTTTTAAATATTTAATCATTATAATTTAGTTCCCCTTATTAATTACGTATTTTTTTCTGTGAATGTAGCGGTTTGGCAAAAATCATGCGTCCAGCTGCTGTTTGTAATGCGCTTGTAACCACTACTTCAATTGTTTTGTTCATATAGTATTGACCATCTTCTACAACAATCATCGTACCATCATCTAAATAAGCCACCCCTTGTTGTCGCTCTGTACCAGCTTTAATCACTTGGATAGTCATTGTCTCACCTGGAATAACAACTGGTTTCACAGCATTAGCTAAAGCATTAATATTTAAGACCGGTACATTTTGAAATTCACTGACTTTATTCAAGTTAAAATCATTCGTAACAATAATACCATCGATTGCTTTAGCTAAACGAATTAACTTACGATCAACTTCGGTAATATCATCATAATCACCCTCATAACTTTCCACATGAATCCCTTCTTCTTTTTGTAAAGCATTTAAAATATCCAAACCACGACGACCACGCACACGTTTTAAACTATCTGATGAATCAGCAATTAATTGTAATTCATTTAAGACAAAATTCGGAATCACTAAAACTCCTTCAATAAAACCAGTCTTCGCAATATCATAAATACGTCCATCAATAATCACGCTTGTATCTAATAATTTATATTTACGATAATTTTCATCCGCCTTACGTTCTAACACATGAGTATCTTCTGATTTCTTACGATTGATAACAAATACTTTACGCAATTCATCTCGACGAGTAGTTCCAATATAAAATCCTAAGTACCCTAATACTAAGCTTAGAATTAATGGTAAAATTTGGCTAATCGCTGGAATACCTAATGAAGATAATGGAATACTCGCTAAACCGGCAAGTAATAAACCGAAAATTGCTCCCACTAAGCCAAAAACTAAATAACTAACCGAAATTTGTGAGACATGCTTTTCAACACGTTGCAGTAATTTTAACAAGGTATTCATTAATGAAAATGATAAAAATAAGAATATAATTGCTCCGATTAACATATTACTAATTGATGAATTAATGAAACCATTGTTAATACCAACTAAATCCCAAAAGGCTGGCAAATATGCTGCTCCTAAACTACCACCGAGAAGCATAAAAACAACCGAAATAATTCTTTTTGTCATTTTGACTCCTCCTATTTTTGCTAATATGCAGATTTACTATTTTATTTTCTTTCTATGACACATTGTATTACTTTTTACATTACTAATAAGCTATTTATCATATTCATCATTTTTTGCTAAATACCTTATAAATAACTTCTTTTACTGATGAAACTGGCACCACTTCTATTCCTGGTGGCGCTTCCCAATCGCCCATATTATTCTTTGGAATAAAAATACGTTTAAAGCCTAATTTTTCTGCTTCGCGCACCCGATCACTAATACGGTTCACACGGCGAATCTCCCCTGTTAAACCAATTTCCCCAACGAAGCAATCATCAATATTCGTTCCTTGTTCTTTATAACTGGAAACAATACTCATAGCTGTTGCTAAGTCGATTGCTGGCTCATCTAACTTTAACCCACCTGCAGATTTGAAGTAAGCATCTTGGTTTTGTAGCATTAAGCCTGCTCGTTTTTCTAAGACGGCCATTAATAAAGCTACACGATTATAATCCAAGCCACTAGTAGTACGACGCGCATTCCCAAAGACTGCTGGTGTTACTAGACATTGTACTTCCGCTAAAATCGGACGACTCCCCTCCATTGATACGACGACTGCCGAACCAGTCGAGCCTGCCAAACGTTCCTCTAAGAAGATTTCTGATGGATTTAAGACCTCTTTCAAGCCATCTTGCATCATCTCGAAAACCCCAATCTCATTTGTCGAACCAAAACGATTCTTTACTGAACGTAAAATACGGAAACTATGATGCTTTTCCCCCTCAAAATAAAGAACAGTATCCACCATATGTTCCAACATTCTAGGACCAGCAATATTCCCTTCCTTAGTAACATGCCCAACAATAAAGATAGCAACTTGATTCATTTTTGCCAAACGCATTAAAGTAGCTGTCACCTCTCGTACTTGCGAGACACTTCCTTGAATACCAGAAGCTTCAGGATGGACCATAGTTTGAATGGAATCAATAATCACATAATCTGGTTTCATCCGTTCAATATGCGCTACAATCTGCGTTAAGTCCGTCTCAGGATAGATATAAAAACCATCTGAGGTCATCCCTAATCGCTCAGCACGCATTTTAATTTGTGAGGCACTCTCTTCACCAGATACATATAATACAACACCTTGTTGACGCTGTAATTGGCTCGATACTTGTAATAGTAAAGTTGATTTACCAATACCTGGATCCCCACCTATTAAAACTAAAGAGCCAGGAACAACTCCACCACCTAGAACACGATTCAATTCGCTCATCTCGGTCTTAACACGAATAACCGATTCACTAGCTACCTGATCCAAACGTAAGGGTTGTACGGTTTTATTTTCACTTGTGACGCTAACTAGAGAACGCTTCTCCACCGCACTAGGCGCCACGGTTACTTCTTCTTCCATCGTTGCCCATTCTTGACAATTGGGACAGCGACCTAATTCTTTCGGTGAAACATAGCCACAATTAGAACAGACATAACGAATAGATTTTTTTCTTGCCAACCTTCACCACTTCCTTTACTACTCTATTATTAACGAACGCCTGATGAACCAAATCCCCCCATACGATCCTTCATTTGACTTAAATCTTCCTCCCCATCCGCTTTTAAGAATGATAAAAAGATTCCTTGTCCAATTCTATCACCTTTTTTAATAGTCTTATCATACAAGCCAAAATTCAATAATTGAAAATAAATATGGCCTTCATTTTGAGTATTACCATAATAATCACTATCGACAATTCCTACACCATTTGGTAATACTAAAAAATGTTTTAAAGGATTACTTGAGCGGTTCGTTAATTGTAAATACTCATCTTCTTGCATATAAGCTTTAATCCCGGTCGGTACTAAGATTGGCACTAAAACATGCTCTTCTTTTTTAATAGATTCTGCTACTTCTTCCTTTGTTCCAGTGTAAATCCACTGGTGCATTTTAACCGCTGTATGCTTAAATAACATCTTCCAAATACTTGGTAATACAATATCCTCAGCCGCTTCAAAATCATATCCCGCTGAATGCTTCGTTGAGCGCTTAGGTAGATGAATATTTTGGTCTTTATAAGCGGTAATAATTTCAAATCCTCTTTTTCTTGACATAATCTTCCTCCAATTATCATAGTTCTATTCTATTTAATGATACCAAAGTTTTCGCTAAAAAAGTGGGAATTTTTAAAATATTTAAGATGAATTTTGTGTGAAAATAATGTACATCAATGCCCAATGTCATCTAGCACTAAGGCCTAGCAATTTTCATGAGTATTAAATAATTTCATGAAATAGATTTTTGTTCAACCTGCACAAAAGATATGACAAAAATTAGCCAGAGTTCCATAGTAAAAGTAAGCATTTACAATTATACTATAAATGTACTTAAATTTGAAAGGGGCAAAACACAATGGTACAAATGGAATTAAATCATATCTATAAACAATACGACAATGCTGACTTTTATTCAGTAACGGATTTTAACTTACATATTAAAGATCAAGAATTTATTGTTTTTGTAGGACCTTCAGGATGTGGTAAATCAACTACTCTACGTATGATTGCCGGACTAGAAGACATTACAAAAGGTGAATTCATTATTGGTGATACAGTCATGAATGATGTTGCGCCAAAAGACCGTGATATCGCTATGGTATTCCAAAACTACGCACTATATCCTCATATGACAGTTTACGATAATATGGCATTTGGCCTAAAATTACGTAAATACGATAAAGCAGACATCGATAAACGTGTTAAAGAAGCAGCTGAAATCTTAGGGTTAACAGAATACCTAGACCGTAAACCAGCCGCATTATCAGGTGGTCAACGTCAACGTGTGGCATTAGGACGCGCCATTGTTCGTGACGCTAAAGTTTTCTTAATGGACGAACCTTTATCAAACTTAGATGCTAAATTACGTGTACAAATGCGTGCAGAAATCGCAAAATTACACCGCCGTTTACAAACAACAACAATCTATGTAACTCACGACCAAACAGAAGCAATGACAATGGCTGACCGTATCGTTATTATGAAAGATGGTATCGTACAACAAATCGGTTCACCACAAGAAGTATATAATACACCAAATAATGTCTTCGTAGCTGGCTTTATCGGATCTCCTGCTATGAACTTTTTCCCTGTCACATTAAATGATGGTGTCATTACTAATGGCAAAGGTTTATCATTAGAATTACCAGAACCAAAACGTAAAATGTTGGAAGAAAAAGGCTATAATGGCAAAAAATTAATCTTTGGTATTCGCCCAGAAGATATCGAAAGTTCTCAAATTGCCATCGAAACCTACCCACAAACAGCCGTAAAAGCTGAAGTAGTTGTATCAGAATTACTAGGTGCCGAAACAATGCTTTATAGCCGTGTAGATGATACAGAATTCGTATGTAAAGTTGATGCACGTGACTTCCACAAACCAGGTGAAATTGTCGAATTAACATTTGATATGAATAAATCTCATTTCTTCGACAATGATACAGAAGAAGTTATCCGCTAAATTCCACTAACTCTAAGTTTCGTTAGTAATAGGAATTTTGCTAATTCGCCTACTAACACAAAATTTAATTAGAAAACCTCTAACAGGCTATAGTCATTTATAGCCTGTTTGTTTATAATAAATAACATACATCCCCACTCAATAAAATCTCACACAAACTGTAACGACAGCGCTGCTAAAAAAATAACACACCATCACTAACACTTCACTGAAATTTTAGAAAAAAACACCTCCATTTGCAAGCTCATAATGGTCTTATTTTCAACAATATCCTCAAAACAGCCAATACTTAAAAAAGTAGCCACCAAAAAAGTGACTACTCTCCAATCCATTTCACTAGTGCCTTAACTTTCAACACTAGCACTTTCTTTTATAATAATTTATTTCCTGCTGCACAATACAATTTATACCAATCTTCACGTGATAACTCAATATCCAAAGCCTTCACCAAACCACGCAATCTCACCATATTCATTGTTCCTACAATCGGCTGCATTTTCGCAGGATGACGCAAAATCCACGCAATCGCAATCGCCTCATCAGACACACGATATTTCTTAGCTAAATCATGAATCACTGTATTTAACTTCTTATAATCTTCATGATCAAAAAATACCCCATGTGCTAAATCAATTTGGAATGGTGACCAAACTTGAATACTTACCTCATTCAAGCGACAATAATCTAATAACTGACAATCACGCATAACAGCACGATCATTCTTAGTATTTACATTTACACCTGCATCAATTAGCGGTGTGTGTGCTAAACTAAATTGCACCTGATTAATAATTAAAGGCATATAACAAGCTCTTTGCAATAATTCAATTTGTAAAGAATTAAAATTACTAACACCAAAATAACGAACCTTACCAGTACGCAATAACTCCTCAAAAGCATCTGCCACCTCTTCAGGATCCATCAACACATCCGGACGATGCAATACCAATACATCTAAATAATCCATTTGAAGACGGTGCAACGTTTCATCAACAGAAGCCACAATATGTTCCTTAGAAAAATCATAATATCCTTGGCAAATACCACATTTTGATTGAACTAAAATAGACTCACGTGGAATATTCATACGCTTCATAGCCGCACCAAAAATACGTTCTGATTCACCATCACCATAAATATCCGCATGGTCAAAAAAGTTAATGCCTAATTCCAAAGCCTGTTCTAATACTTCAACCGCCTCATGAACTTCTAATTGCGCCATACGCATACACCCTAAACCAATACGTGGCGCCCGTAACATAGATTTCCCTAATGTAATTTGTTGCATATCTCATACCTTCTTTCGCTAATTTGCTTACTAACAATCCTACTTATCTTTTTGGTAATTCTTTTAATCTCTGCCTATTAAACCCATTATAACGAACTTCAATATTTTTTTCATGCTGAACTCCATCATTTTGCACCATATGAATCTCTAAAAACTCAACAAAATGAGTATCCTTATTAATCGAAATCCCCATATCAAGATAACTATTAGCTACAACTTGCAAACCTAATAAATGATAGACCGACTTCACAACATCCGCTGAGTCGCCCACATAAGACACCATATCATAGCTTACATCACTCTCCCATTTGACACCCTCTAAATTTGCTAATTCCTTAACAAATAACACTGTCTTTTCATATGGAATCGTCACAATATTTCCTAAAGCTGATTTTGGCGTCAAAGTCGGTTGCCACTCATTTTGGTGATAGCGAATCATACCAGTAGTCGCATTTGCCACCACCTCTGTTTTATCCTTCGCTACACCATTCACCTTATCAACCCGACTACCACTACCACCTTCTTGCAAGATGATTTGCCCATTAGCTACCGTTTCAAGATCAGGATTAGCCCCCTTCTCTCTCTCATAATTATATTCATTTTGCTTTAATAAAACATGATAACTCGTTAATTCTTTTTCAGAAGCTTCAATATCCAGAACTACATCAGCTGAACTTAGCTCTTGTTGACAAGCAGAAAGATTTACAGCTAGACACACTAAGCTGACATATTTTAGTACTTTAACCCTTATTTTCTTCATCCATCTAGCACTCCTTCCCTTACATCTATTATACCAAATTTTAGACAAGCTGTATTCGATTCCTACCAATATTTTACAATCTATTAAGAAACACCTCACCCATTAACATGTGGATAACTTATAAAAACACCAATCGCCTCATTTCTCCACATGTGGAAAACAAAACCTATCGCTTTATCCACAATTTCTTACAGCTTCCTTTCCTTACAATTAACCTATCTTCACTTATAACAATTACACTTACCAACACTTGCATGAATCTAGTTTACAATAGTTACTTTCTCCTAATATCACTAACTCTTACTAGCTCTTTTATGAATCTAGCCTATTGATAACAGTAACGTTTTCTATTAGACATTTCTTCCCTTACAATTTTATCTCCCTATAAAAACTCCAACAAAAAAAGCCCAAACATTTCTGCTTGAACTTTCTATCATGTGCATGGCAACGTCCTATCCTCGCAGGGAGAAACCCCCAACTACTATCGGCGCTAAGAAGCTTAACTTCTGTGTTCGAGATGGGAACAGGTGTGT
>NZ_FOGF01000074.1 GCF_900111135.1 Granulicatella balaenopterae
TTCTGGTAGCCAGCCAATTGCTTTTTGGCCATCTTCTTTGTAGTAAAACCAGTTGCCATTTTCTTTAATCCAACCTCTTTGTTTGCTTGGTTTTTGTTCGGCAATGTGTTGGTCTGATAGGTTTTGCGCTTCGTCTATGATTGGGTCTAAGTTGTCGCCAACTTTTGTAGCGTCCAATTTAGTGTTGAAGTCGGCTTTTTCAGTATCTGTTAAACCTTCCATTGCTTCAATTTGTTTCTTAGCTTCTGCGACTTTTGCATCGTGTTCAGCTTGTGCTTGGTCGGCAATGTGTTGATCTGATAAGTTTTGCGCTTCTTCAATAATTGGGTCTAAGTTGTCGCCAACTTTTGTATTATCCAATTTAGTGTTGAAGTCGGCTTTTTCAGTATCTGATAAACCTGGCATTGCTTCAATTTGTTTCTTAGCTTCGGCAACTTTTGCATCGTGTTCAGCTTGTGCTTGGTCGGCAATGTGTTGATCTGATAAGTTTTGCGCTTCAGTAATAATTGGAGTTAAGTCTGTTCCGACTGTTGTAGCGTCCAATTTAGTGTTGAAGTCTGATTTTTCTTCGTCTGTTAAACCTTCCATTGCTTCAATTTGTTTCTTAGCTTCTGCGACTTTTGCATCGTGTTCAGCTTGTGCTTGGTCGGCAATGTGTTGATCTGATAAGTTTTGAGCTTCTTCAATGATTTGGTCTAAGTTGTCGCCAACTTTTGTAGCGTCCAATTTAGTGTTGAAGTCTGATTTTTCATCGTCTGATAAACCTGGCATTGCTTCAATTTGTTTCTTAGCTTCGGCAACTTTTGCATCGTGTTCAGCTTGTGCTTGGTCGGCAATGTGTTGATCTGATAAGTTTTGCGCTTCGTCTATGATTGGGTCTAAGTTGTCACCAACTTTTGTATTATCCAATTTAGTATTGAAGTCTGATTTTTCTTCGTCTGTTAAACCTTCCATTGCAGCGATTTGTTTTTTAGCTTCTACGACTTTTTTGTCGTGTTCGGCTTGAGCTTGGTCAGCAATGTGTTGATCTGATAGGTTTTGCGCTTCAGTAATAATTGGAGTTAAGTCTGTTCCGACTGTTGTAGCGTCCAATTTAGTGTTGAAGTCTGATTTTTCTTCGTCTGTTAAACCTTCCATTGCAGCGATTTCTTTCTTAGCTTCTGCGACTTTTGCTGCATGTGCTTGTTTTTGTTCCGCAATGTGTTGATCTGATAGGTTTTGCGCTTCGTCTATGATTGGGTCTAAGTTGTCGCCAACTGTTGTAGCGTCCAATTTAGTGTTGAAGTCGGCTTTTTCAGTATCTGTTAAACCTGGCATTGCTTCAATTTGTTTCTTAGCTTCGGCAACTTTTGCATCGTGTTCGGCTTGAGCTTGGTCAGCAATGTGTTGATCTGATAGGTTTTGCGCTTCTTCAATAATTGGGTCTAAGTTGTCGCCAACTTTTGTATTATCCAATTTAGTGTTGAAGTCTGATTTTTCTTCGTCTGTTAAACCTTCCATTGCAGCGATTTCTTTCTTAGCTTCGGCGACTTTTGCATCGTGTTCAGCTTGTGCTTGGTCGGCAATGTGTTGATCTGATAAGTTTTGCGCTTCAGTAATAATTGGAGTTAAGTCTGTTCCGACTGTTGTAGCGTCCAATTTAGTGTTGAAGTCTGATTTTTCTTCGTCTGTTAAACCTTCCATTGCAGCGATTTCTTTCTTAGCTTCTGCGACTTTTGCTGCATGTGCTTGTTTTTGCGCTGCTAAGTCTTCTGCTTTTTTGACAATCGCATCTAAGTCATCTCCGATTTGTGTTGCTTGTAGTTCGTCGATGAATTTTTGTTGTTCGTCGCTTGTTAAGTCGTCTAGAGCTTTGACTTTTTTGACAGCTTCTGCGACTTTTTTGTCGTGTTCAGCTTGTGGGTCGACTTTGGCTAGGCGGATAATGGCTGTTGTTAAGCCGTCCACTTTGATGCCATCCGTTGTTAATGTGACGCCTGTTGGATTTTCGATAGCTGTTAGGCCAGCAGTTTGTGCATCGGCAATCACATCACCTTTTAGTAGAGCTTTTTCTTG
>NZ_FOGF01000001.1 GCF_900111135.1 Granulicatella balaenopterae
GCCTTTCTCGTAGGATCACGCTTAATATACCCCTCATCAACCGCATCCAACACCGCCGCCTTCAACTGATGATGAAAATCCATCGTAGTCTGACGCTCATGTTCTTGGGCATAATCATTTAATAATTGCTGATAAGAAATCCGATTCAAATCACACACCTTCAACTCAGGCGCCAACTTTCTCACCCACACATAAGTCATACGATACTTCTGCATCGTCACATCCCGAATCGCACCTTCCTTATAAATCGTAATCCAACGCTTGTAATATTGATAAAATAATTCATTTGCACCTTCATGAATAGCCATATAAAATCCCTCCATAAAATAGTAAAAATCACTAAAACAGGCTTACGATGGTGACGAGTGATGGCCATTAATCTATCTAAATATACGTAATTTATAGCAAAAAAATTTATTATTAAATGTATACTTATTATAAATGAAAATAATTTATGAAAAGAGCAATTTGAAAAATAAACAAACTCTTGGGAACAACGGAAGTTGGGGGAATTAGCTACAACATTTTCTGGAGGGACACCTTCAGTAGGTGTAAAAGAATATTATAATGGAAATATTCCTTTTATAAGATCTGCAGAAATAAATGCAAACGTTACAGAATTATTTATTTCAGAGTTAGCTTTAAAAAATTCTTCAGCAAGATTGGTAGAAAAAGGTAATATTTTATATGCATTATACGGTGCAACAAGTGGTGAAGTAGGGATTTCTAAAATTAATGGTGCTATAAACCAAGCTATATTAGCAATTATACCTATTCAAGAAACTAATGCAGAATTTTTAATGTATTGGCTTAATAAAAATAAAAATAAGATTATTAAAACTTATCTTCAAGGTGGACAAGGAAATTTATCTGGAAGTATTGTGAAAAATTTAATAATTTCTCTACCTAAATATGATGAGCAGAAAAAAATAGGTGAATATTTAACCGACCTAGATCACCTCATCACTCTTCATCAACGAAAGTTAGGTTAATTTCAATTTATGAAAATATAATATTTTGAAATTTTTTCAAAATGTGAAACTTCAGTTTCATCAAATATTTTTGAAGTATACACAAACACTTGGGAACAACGGAAGTTAGGGGAATTTGCAGAAAAAGCTGTAGATAATAGAGGGAAGACCCCACCACTAGATAAAACTGGAACGCATCCATTAATTGAGGTAGCATCACTAGGGAAAGGAGCTCCAGATTACAGTAAAATTGAAAAGTTTTTAAATGATAAATCCTTTGAAAATAATTTACGGGATTATATAAAAGAAGGGGATATTTTATTCTCTACAGTAGGAAGTATAGGTCTTGTTAGCCTTATGGATTCGCATGAAGAAGCTGCTATCGCCCAAAATATAGTTGCTTTTCGTGCTAAAAAAAGTTATGTATCAAATTTTTTATACGCTATGTTTTCTACTGAAATAAACAAGAAGAAAGCTGAGAGAATTGTAATGGGAGCTGTTCAACCAAGTATCAAAGTATCGCAACTTATTAATGTGAATTATGCCGTTACAAAAAATATAAACGAACAATCCCGCATCGGATCGTTCTTTTCTGAGCTAGATCACCTAATCACTCTTCATCAACGAATGCCAGAAAATAGTCTCAAATACACATAAAATGGTATTTGAAAGCATTATTTTCATAAATTATAGTAAATAAGAAGACGATAATGAAAATAATTTTGCGTTCTAAGAAAAAAGTCAAATTTTTAACCAGCTTACCTAAATTATTTTAATGGTAACTGCGTAAGAGCGTGAGGTAATATGCTATAATGAAGAAGACAATCAAAATTAAAAGGGGTATAAAATCAATGCAATTAACGAAACAACAATTAGCTGCTAAAATTTGGAATGCTGCTAACCAAATGCGTTCAAAAATCGAAGCAAATGAATATAAAGATTATATTTTAGGATTTATGTTTTACAAATATATTTCTGAAAAAGAAGAAGAAGTTTTAACTGAAGATGGCGCAACACGTCAAGATATGAAAGAGTACTTAGTTGAAGGTAATAGCGAAATGGTTGAGTATTTACAAGATAAGATTGGCTATTTTATTTCATATGACAATTTATTTTCAACATGGTTAGAAAAAGGGAAAGATTTTGATATTGCAGATGTTCGTGAAGCTTTATCTGCTTTTAACCGTTTAATCGGTAAAAATCATAAAGATGTTTTTGAAGGGATTTTCAACACTTTAGATACAGGTTTATCCAATTTAGGTTCTACAGCAGGTAAACAAACGAAAGCTGTTTTAGAAATTATCAAATTAATTAAAGAAATTCCAATGGATGCGAATCATGATTATGATGTCTTGGGATTTGTATATGAGTATTTAATTTCAATGTTTGCGGCCAATGCAGGTAAAAAAGCAGGGGAATTCTATACACCACATGAAGTATCAGTGTTAATGAGTGATATTGTGGCGGAACACTTAAAAGATAAAGAAGAAATCAAAATCTATGACCCAACATCTGGATCTGGTTCGTTATTAATTAATATCGGTCAAAGTGTTACAAAACATAATGGTAACCGTGACTCTATCCAATATTATGCGCAAGAATTAAAATCAAGCACTTATAACTTAACTCGTATGAACTTAGTCATGCGTGGCATTAATCCATCAAATATTATTACCAGAAATGCCGATACATTAGTGGAAGACTGGCCGTTAGAAAATGCTAATCCGAATGAATTCCGTAAGCAATTACGTGTTGATGCGGTAGTATCTAACCCACCATATTCACAAAAATGGAATCATGAAGAAATAGATGAAAATGATCCACGTTATGATGAATTTGGTATGGCACCAACTAGTAAAGCTGACTTTGCTTTCTTATTACATGATTTATACCACGTTGAAGATGGTGGTATTATGACGATTGTTTTACCTCATGGAGTACTATTCCGTGGTGGAGAAGAGGGCAAAATCAGACGAAACTTAATTGAGAAAAATCATATCGATGCAATTATTGGTTTACCAGCTAACATTTTCTTTGGTACAGGTATTCCAACAATTGTGATGGTTTTAAAACGTACTCGTGATGAAAACGACACATTAATTATTGATGCTTCTGAAAATTATATTAAAGAAGGTACTAATAATAAATTACGTTCATCAGATATCAAGCGTATTGTCGATGCAATTAAAGAGCGCAAAGATATTGAAAACTTTGCTCGTGTCGTAAGTCGTGAAGAAATTCGTGAAAATGACTATAACTTAAATATTCCACGTTATGTATCTTCAGCGGACGATACAGATACTTGGGACATTTATGCAACTATGGCTGGAGGTATTCCGATTGTTGAATTAGAACAATTTAATGACTATTGGACGGCTTTCCCATCATTAAGAAATGAATTGTTTGTTCCAAAAACAGAAAAACATGTTGAACTTATTAGTGAAGATTTAACAAGTATCTTTAGTAATAATCAAGAAATTAAAAACTATAAACAACAAGCACATCAAGAATTTGATAGCTTTAAAGCTTATTTATCAGAAACATTATTAACGAATATTGAGGAATTAAATATCGCAACTGCAGAAGAACAAGTTGTCGCAGAAATGTTTAAACGCTTAAATAACATTCCATTAGTTGATAAATACCAAGTATACCAAGTCTTAGCAGACGCTTGGAAAGTAATCTCAGGTGATATCGAACTAATTAAACAAAATGGTCAAGCAATTATCACTCAAGTTGAACCAAACATGGTTGAAAAAACAAAATCAAACAAAAAAGTTGAAGTTCAAGAAGGCTGGAAAGGAACAATCCTACCATTTGATTTAGTAGCAAAAGTGTTATTAACAGAACAAACAACAGCATTAGCAACTAATCAAGACCGCTTAAATCAAATCATTGCTGAAAAACAAGAAATTTTTGAATCATTGTCAGAAGAAGACTTTGAAGAGCTTGAAGATATCTTAAATGCCAATAAAACAAACTTTACAAAAGGTGACTTAAATAAATTTGTTAAAGAATTACTAAAAGCACAAAGAAAATCAGACTATGATGAAGATTCAATTGAATATAAATGTATTCACTCAAAAGATTTAGCAGATACAGAAGCAGAATTGAAGAAAACGGTTAAAGAAAAAGAAGATGAATTGCATGTCTTAACAAAAGCAACCACAGAATCATTAACACCAGAGCAAATTACAGAATTACTAGAAGTAAAATGGTTTGCTGAACTATTAACGAATATCAATCAATTCCCAACACATAAAATTGATGAATTACATACAGGAATTAAAAATATCATTGGAAAATATGCAACAACATTAAGTGATATTGATAAAGAAATTCATGAAACAGAACAAAAACTAAGCAGTCTATTAGATGATTTAGTAGCTGATGAAGAAGACATGATGGGGATTAACTTACTAAAAGAATTGTTAGGAGAGAGCTAAAATGTCGGAAATGAATAAAAAACCAAAAATAAGATTTAAAGGCTACACTGACGCTTGGGAACAACGGAAGTTAGGAGAATTAATAAATGATTTTTCATATGGTTTAAATGCTGCAGCAAAAGAATATGATGGTATTAATAAATATTTAAGAATTACAGATATAGATGAACAAAGTAATCAATTTAATCAGAATAATGTTACTACTCCAAATATTGATTTATCTAATTGTGATAATTATTTATTAACAGAAGGTGATTTACTTTTTGCAAGAACTGGCGCAAGTGTTGGGAAAACATACATGTATAGAAATACAGACGGAAAGGTATATTATGCTGGATTTTTAATAAAAGGTTCTGTTTTATCAAATACAGATGTAAGTTTTGTTTTCCAAAATACTATGACAAAAAATTATAAAAATTTTGTTACTATTACATCTCAACGATCAGGTCAACCAGGAATTAATGCAACAGAGTATGCAACGTATAAATTATATGTTCCAAATTCTTTACAAGAACAATCCCAAATCGGCTCGTTCTTTTCTGAGCTAGACCACCTAATCACTCTTCATCAGCGTAAGCTTGAACAGCTAAAAAACACTAAAAAATCTATGCTTTTGAAAATGTTTCCAGCTGAAGGTAGTCAATATCCAGAAATTAGATTCGCTGGTTACACTGACGCTTGGGAACAACGGAAGTTGGGGGAATTAGCTACAACATTTTCTGGAGGGACACCTTCAGTAGGTGTAAAAGAATATTATAATGGAAATATTCCTTTTATAAGATCTGCAGAAATAAATGCAAACGTTACAGAATTATTTATTTCAGAGTTAGCTTTAAAAAATTCTTCAGCAAGATTGGTAGAAAAAGGTAATATTTTATATGCATTATACGGTGCAACAAGTGGTGAAGTAGGGATTTCTAAAATTAATGGTGCTATAAACCAAGCTATATTAGCAATTATACCTATTCAAGAAACTAATGCAGAATTTTTAATGTATTGGCTTAATAAAAATAAAAATAAGATTATTAAAACTTATCTTCAAGGTGGACAAGGAAATTTATCTGGAAGTATTGTGAAAAATTTAATAATTTCTCTACCTAAATATGATGAGCAGAAAAAAATAGGTGAATATTTAACCGACCTAGATCACCTCATCACTCTTCATCAACGTAAACTAGAAAAACTGGAAAAAGTGAAGAAATCAATGCTTGAAAATATGTTCGTTTAAATTAAGAAAGAGGTGGGTCGAATGGTTCTTGAAAATAAGTTAAATATTACAAATTCTGTAGATTTAGCGCATCAAGAAGAAAAAATAACTAAGAAAAAAGCTGTTGAATTATTTGATAAAGATAAGATTACCTCTTTTGAAGTAGGTACTTTTCAAGGGTTGAAGGCTATTCATCACTATTTATTTCAAGATATTTATGAGTTTGCTGGGGAGCTTAGAACGGTTAATATTGCTAAAGGTAATTTCCGTTTTGCTCCGGTAGTTTATTTGAGTCAAGCGTTACAAGCGATTGATCAGATGCCGCAAGCGACTTTTGATGAGATTGTTGAGAAGTATGTTGAAATGAATGTGGCTCATCCTTTTAGAGAAGGTAATGGGCGTAGTATGCGTATTTGGTTGGATAATATCTTAAAGCAAGAATTAGGATATGTTGTTGATTGGGCTAAAATCGATAAGGCTAATTATTTAATGGCGATGGAAAGAAGTCCGATTAAAGATTTGGAAATTAAGTATCTACTAAAAGAAGCCTTAACTGATGATATTAATAATCGTGAAATATATATGAAAGGTATTGATGCTAGTTATGATTATGAAGGCTATAATGTGTATAAAGCCGATGAATTGTAATATCAATACAAATACTGTTGAAAGGAGTTCGATTTATGAAATTTGCTAGAGAAGCTGATTTTGAAGAGGCTTTAATTAAGACCTTAAAGCAAAAAGGTTGGGAAGATGAAGTGTTAAAGAATCCGACTGAAAAAGATTTAATCAATAACTGGAAGAATATTTTATTTCATAATAATTGCGGAATTGATCGCTTGAATCATGTGCCGTTGACAGATACGGAAATGGAACAAATTTTGGAACAAATTATTAGTTTAAGAACTCCAGTGGCTTTGAATGGCTTTATTAATGGGAAGTCTGTTTGTATTAAGCGTGATAATCCTGATGACCAGCTTCATTTAGGTAAAGAGGTTAGCTTGAAGATTTATGATCGCAAAGAGATTGCGGCTGGGCAAAGTCGTTATCAAATTGTTCAACAACCAAAATTTCCAACAGTTGATCCTATTATGAATGATCGTCGTGGAGATGTGATGTTATTAATTAATGGGATGCCGCTGATACATATTGAGTTAAAAAGAAGTGGTGTTCCTGTTAGTCAGGCATACCACCAAATTGAAAAGTATTCTCGTGAAGGTGTCTTTACTGGATTGTATTCACTAATCCAAGTTTTTGTGGCTATGGAACCAGAGGAGGCTGTGTATTTTGCTAATCCTGGTCCTGATGGTAAGTTTAATAAGAGTTTTTATTTCCATTGGGCGGATTTCTATAATGAGCCGATTAATAATTGGAAAGAGATTGCTCGTTCATTGTTATCAATTCCGATGGCGCATCAGTTAATTGGTTTTTATACGATTGCGGATGCTTCGGATGGTGTATTAAAAGTGATGAGAAGTTATCAATATTATGCAGCTAACAAGATTTCGGATAAAGTATCTAAAATTAATTGGGAAGACCGTCATTTATTGGGTGGACATATCTGGCATACGACAGGTTCTGGTAAGACGATGACTAGTTTTAAGTCAGCTCAATTGATTGCGAATTCTAAAGATGCCGATAAGGTTATTTTCTTAATGGATAGAATTGAGTTAGGTACTCAATCGTTGCGTGAATATCGTGCTTTTGCGGAGGATACTGATGAGGTGCAATCGACCGAAGATACACGTGTTTTAATTAATAAATTAACGAGCAATAGTCCATCTGATACATTGATTGTGACTTCTATTCAAAAGATGAGTAATATTAAAGAAGTTGATGGTGGTTTTAATGATTATGAATTAGAGTTAATGCAGTCTAAACGTATGGTCATCATTGTAGATGAAGCGCATCGAAGTACATTTGGTGAGATGTTAGTGACCATTAAGCGCACGTTCCCTAATGCGATATTCTTTGGCTTTACAGGTACACCGATTCATGATGAAAATAAGAAAAAAGAACATACGACAGCTAATGTATTTGGTGATGAATTGCACCGTTATAGCATTGCTGATGGGATAAGAGATGGCAATGTACTAGGCTTTGACCCGTATAAAATCCTAACCTATCAAGACATAGATTTGCGTCAACAAGTTGCTTTTGAATGTCTTCATGTCACTTCAGAAGATGAAATCTATCAAGATCCTAAAAAAATTAAGGAATATAATAAATATCTATCTGAAATGCTAATGGCGACAACTTATGATGCAGATGGTAAAGAGATTAGAGGGATTGAGAGCTACATACCAAGAGTACAATATGAAACAAGTGTCCACCAAGAGAAAGTATTAGAAAACATTGTCTCAAATTGGCGTCGTTTGAGCTTGAATTCGAAGTTCCATGCTATTTTTGCAACGAGCTCAATTCGTGAAGCGATTGAGTATTATCGTTTGTTTAAAGAAAAAGCACCACAATTAAAAGTTACTGCATTATTTGACCCGAATATTGATAATAATGGGCGTAGTGCTTTTAAAGAGGGTGGCTTAATCGAGGTTATTCGAGATTATAATAAAAATTACGACAGAAACTTTGACCTGGCAACTCATAGTAAATTTAAAAAGGATGTTGCTGCTCGTTTGGCACATAAAGCACCATATAAATTTATTGAACAAGAGCCAGAAAAACGTATCGATATTTTAATCGTTGTTGATCAAATGTTAACAGGATTCGACTCAAAATGGGTAAATACTTTATATTTAGACAAGGTATTACAATACGAAAACTTAATTCAAGCATTTTCACGTACCAACCGTTTATTTGGACCCGAAAAGCCATTCGGTACAATTCGTTACTATCGTTATCCGCACACAATGGCAGAAAATGTAAAAAATGCCATGAAGTTATATTCTGGAGAAAAGCCGTTTGATTTGTTCGTTGATAAGTTACCAAAGAACTTAATGAAAATGAATCAAATATTTGAAGAGATTTCTGACTTATTTGCATCTGAAAAGATTGATGATTTTGAAAAGCTACCTGAAAAAATGGCTGCACAAGGTAAGTTCGGATCATTATTCTACAAATTATCAAAAGCCTTAGAGTCCGCGCAAATTCAAGGATTCGTCTTTGAACAGTTACACTATGATATTGACGGAGAAGAGATTGATGTCTTATTAACAGAAACAACTTACTTAACATTAGTACAACGGTATAAAGAATTAGCTAAAATTCCAAGTGGGATGAAGATGGATGAATCATTTCCTTTCGATATTGAAGGTTATTTAACGGAGATTGATACTGGTAAGATTGATTCTGAATATATGAACTCAAAATTTAAAAAGTATATGAAAGAATTGAAGCAAGAGTATATTAATGAAGAAGATTTGCAAAAATCATTGGATGAATTGCATAAAACATTTGCGACATTAAGCCAAGATGAACAAAAATACGCCAATATCTTTTTACACGATATCCAAACAGGCGATATTCAAATTGAAGAAGGCAAATCGATTCAAGAATATATTGTTGAATATCAAGTTCGCTCACAAAACCAAGATATGCGAAAAGTGGTTGATTATTTAGGTGTCGATGAAAAATTATTATCAGATATGATGAATACAGACGTTATTGAAGAGACTTTAAACGAATACGGTCGCTTTGATAACCTAGTTGAATCAGCAGATAAGAAAAAAGCAAAAGAATTCTTTGATAAGATTGAAGAAAAGAATGTTCCTATTTTCTTAATAAATGCAAAAATTTCGAATCTATTAAAAGAATACATTCTAGAAAATGGATTTGATATTGAAGAACGAAAATTATAAATCCCAAAAGATGCGTCGCTAATTCATGGATTAGTGGCACATCTTTTTTATATTGCAAAAGGGATTAGTGAAGCATTTCAAACGGTGGCTAGTGTTTATAAACTATAAAAAAAGCCCTCTCCGTGGTCCGCAGATAGAAAGTCTATACTTAAGCGTGGAGAGGTTCTGTCGAGTAAATTATATCATAAGGATAACCAACGTCAATAAATTAGTTGCTATAATGAATGATTTGATTTAGAGACATGAAGATTTTCTAGAAATCACGTAATGTATAAATTGCGTGGTTTCTTTTTTTCGCATTAAATTACCAAAAGTGGTGAAATTAAATTGACAAAAATGGTTACTTTTATATTGCCACTAACAAAATCTAATAAAATTAAGTCTTATATCAAATTATAAGAACTTTTTAGCTTGTAGGTGGTTTATATTTATAAAATACTTGATATTCGCTTTTGGAAGATATATATTTATAACATAAAGATACTTATTTATAACATTTTAAGTGTCGGTGAGATGAAAGGAAGGAGATAATGTTACAGGTAAAGCTTAAAGAATTTCGTGTATTAAAAGGATTAAGTCAGCAAGAGTTGGCAGAATTAGTTAATGTTAGAAGAGAAACTATAGGACATTTAGAAAGAGGAGAATACAATCCTTCCTTAAAATTGGCATTTGATATTGCTAAAGTTTTCAGTGTTCCTATTGAAAAAATCTTCACCTACACAGATGAATAGGAGGAAAAAATGTATAAACTAGATGAAAGACAATTATCTATTGCTGGTCGCTCAGTAAGTGCAGCTTTGGTAGCTATGATATTTATGAATTTAATTGAGATAATATATAAAATATTAATCAAAAATAATACAATTTTAATTAGTATTATAAATGTGGGTCTTTTGGTTTTAATATACATTTTGAGTTTATTTATAATAAATAAAATTAAATTTAAGATGGATAGGTATAGTGTAAAATCATTATTATTATCTAAAGATGAACTAATAGATGAAATAAGAAAATTTTCTGCTGCAGTTACATTTATTTTGATGATAATAATTTATATTACTGAAGCTTATTATTATTTGCTTAGTGGAAATGGATTATTAATAGTTATTTTTTCATTATCTGCTATTTTTATTCCTTGCGGTGTTAGTTGTGTATTTAATATAAATAATAAAGAATACAATTTAAGTATTTTAGCTGATAAAAAAGGAAATATTTATAACGAAAGTAAAGATTTTAAATATCGTTCTATAATTTATTTAAGAGAATCATTTATTGCTGCATTAGGTTTTATCATATTAGATTTAATTATGTACTATAAAACAAACGGTAAATCAGTATTTGACATGATTTCAAATACAAATCCGTTAATGGCTATTTTCTTAAATCTAATGGCACTTATAGTTTTATCATTCATTTTCAATGTAATATTCTATGAAATTAAACTTAAAATATATAATAGAGAATTGAATAAGTGTAATAAGTAAAGATAAAAAAGTTGGATGTTAGTGACAATATAGATGAAGATTTTCTAGAAATCACGTAATACACAAATTGCGTGGTTTCTTTTTTTGGATTATTCATTTTCCCACTATAGTCCCCACCAATTCTATTTGTCACAAGGAAAAAGAATGGTATGATAAAGATGATATCAGATGTGTTACAATCAAAATAATAGCACAACAAAAATAAAGATTGGAGAAATAAAATGACATACTATTTAGCATACGGCAGCAATATGAATCTTCTATGGATGGCGGAGTGTTGTCAGGCGGCACAGTTTGTTGCAAAGACTACTTTAGAAGGGTATGAGCTAGCATTTCGTGGGCGTGATACGGCTTATGCGACAATTTTTAAAAAGGAAGGTAGTTTTGTGCCGGTAGTAATTTGGCAAGTTGATCAGGCGGATGAATTGCGTTTAGATGAGTATGAAGATTATCCGGATTTGTATGATAAGGAATATTTACCGATTGAAGTCGACGGTCAGATGATTGAAGTGATGGTCTATATTATGCGAGATTTTCCTAAAGGCCAGCCTCAAAAAGAGTACTATGAGATGATTGAAGTGGCGTATAAAGTGCAAGGGTTTGATACGGATATTTTGAAAGAAGCTTTGTCGAATTAAGAAGCAGATTCAAAGATAAGTGAACTAGAAATCATATTGGTGGTTTCTACTTTTGTCAAAATGATATCGCTATTGTTTGGTAAGTGATGATTTAATCGGAATAATCATGAATTTTGATAGATAATCTTGTTGAATCGTGGTACACTATGTAAGAGTAAATACATGTCTTGATTTGTCGTGCGGTTTATTATGATAAAAGTAGTAGCCAATCGGTGAATTATCGAATGGAGGTATACAGATGGAAACAATAAATAAATCAATTCCATTAGGGATTATCGAGATTGCTCCAGAAGTAATTGAAACAATCGCTAGTATTTCTGCTTCAGATGTTGAAGGTTTTCACTTGGCGCAAGGGAACTTTATGGCAGGTATCAATAATTTAGTGAAGCGTGAAGTTGTTGCGCAAAGTACTAAATTAACTGAGACAGAAGAGGGCTATGTAGTCGATGTTTATGGTGCGGTTGATTATGGTCAATCAGTTCCTAAATTAGCATTAGCATTACAAGAGAAAATTAAAGAACAATTATTATTTAGCTGTGAATTAGAGATTGCTGAAGTGAATGTGCATATTGTACAAATTATTCCAGCAAAATCAATGGAGACAGACTTATTTGAATTGGGGGATGACGAGTGAGTCGTACAAAATTAACACGTCACACATTGCGCGTAATTGCGTTTCAATCATTATTTCAAATGCAACATAATGAAGAAGTGACATTAGTAGAAGCATTAACAGGATCATTATCAACACATATGGAGGAAGACCAAGAAGTTGAGATTGATTCACTAGAAGAATTATTAGAAGAATATCCACAATTAGCATATTCAATCAAGATTATTGAAGGCGTTAAGGCTAATCAAGCAGAGATTAATGAATCAATTGCAAAATATGCTACAACATGGACATTCGATCGTATCGTCAATACCGATTTATTGATTATGCAATTAGCAATTTTTGAAATGAATTATTTAGATGAAGAAGTTCCAAAACCAGTCGTATTAAATGAAGCGATTGAGATTGCAAAAATGTATAGTGATGATAAGTCAGCGAAATTCATTAATGGTGTATTATCAAATTTAGTATAATTTAACGAATCAAAAGAGTCTGGATCCGAATTGGTTCAGGCTCTTTTTCAAAATAAAGGGGGAGTTAGATGACAACTATCTTAGATGGCAAACAGCTTGCTAAGGAAATTCGTCAAGTGGTTGCTACAAAAACGCGTCAATTGATTGATAAGGCAGGGGTTACTCCTGGTTTAGCGGTGGTGTTAGTGGGAGATGATCCGGCTAGTCAAACGTATGTGAAGTTAAAGGAGCGTCATGCTAAAGAGGTTGGTTTTCATTCGGTGGTGAGGCGTTTGGATGAGTCGGTTTCTCAGGAGGAAGTGTTAGCGGTTATTCGTGATTTGAACAATGACCAAGCGATTGATGCGATTTTAGTGCAATTACCATTGCCTCAGCAGATTGATACGGATATCGTCTTAAGAGCGGTTGAGCCTAAGAAGGATGTTGATGGCTTTCATGCGATGAATTTGGGGAATTTGGTGCAAAAAGATGAGACATTAGTGCCTTGTACGCCTAAAGGGATTATTACTTTATTGGATCATTATCAAATTGATGTAATGGGCAAAAAAGTAGTGGTTGTTGGTGAGAGTCTGATTGTTGGGCGTCCCATGGCTTTGATGTGTTTGAATCGTGGGGCAACGGTTACGGTGTGTCATATTCATACGAAGGATTTAGCAGCAGAAACCAAGCAGGCGGATGTGTTGATTTCGGCGACCGGGGTTTTGGGGTTGATTACGAAAGAACATCTGAAACCAGGAGCGGTAGTGATTGATGTTGGGATGGTGCGTGATTCGGATGGTTCGCTTAAGGGGGATGTTTGTTATTCTGAGGTTCTGCCATTAGCTTCTGCGATTACGCCAGTTCCAGGTGGTGTTGGTCCGATGACGATTGCTTCTTTATTAGAGCAAACGTTAGAAAATACAATGAAATTACATAATATAGATTACTAATGATGAAAGGAGGGTCTCGTTTGAGTCAGGAATATTTAACGGTTACGGCTTTAACTAAGTATTTAAAGCGTAAATTTGATTGTGATCCGCATTTGGGGCGTGTTTATTTGACGGGGGAGATTTCGAACTTTCGTATGCGTCCAAATACTCATCAATATTTTAGCTTGAAAGATGATGGTGCGGTGATTTCGGCGGTGATGTTTAAGGGGGCTTTTCAAAAGATTAAGTTCCAGCCTGAAGAGGGGATGAAGGTTCTTGTGGTTGGTCGTGTGTCTTTGTTTGAGAAGTCTGGTAATTATCAAATTTATATTGAACATATGGAACCGGATGGTGTTGGGGCTTTATATCAAGCTTATGAGCAGTTGAAGAAAAAGTTGACGGCTGAGGGTTTGTTTCAATTGCCGAAGAAGGCGATTCCACGTTTTCCAAAGAAGATTGCCATTATTACTAGTCAGAGTGGTGCGGTAATTGAGGATATTAAGACGACGGTTCAAAGACGGTATCCGATTGTGCAATTAGTCTTGTATCCAGCAGTGGTTCAAGGTGAGCATTCGGTGCCTAGTTTGTTAAAAGCGTTAAAAGAAGTTGAAGCGAATGGTACGTATGATACGGTGATTATTGGCCGTGGTGGTGGTTCGATTGAAGATTTGTGGTCGTTCAATGATGAGCGGGTTGTGCGCCAGATTGCGACGATGCAGACGCCATTGATTTCTAGTGTGGGTCATGAGACGGATACGACTTTAACGGATTTAGTGGCAGATGTTCGTGCAGCGACACCAACTGCAGCGGCTGAGATTGCCACACCTGTTTTGGTGGAGATTAAGGAGCAATTATTACAATTAGAGCAGCAATTAATTCGTGCGATGGGTGTTGTGTTGCAATTTAAGCGTGAGCAGTTAGAGCGTTTGGCGAAGACTCCTATTTTCCAACAGCCTGAGCGTTTGTATGAAGCTTATGTGCAACGGTTGGATCATTTGGCGACGACTTTGAATTTACAAGCAGAGCGGTTATTACAAGGGAAGCGTCAAGCGTTAACCAAGCAGCAGCAACAGTTATTATTACAAAGTCCAGCCTCAAAAATTACGAAAGAACAGCAGACTTTAGCGTATTTGACGGAGCGACTAGAAAAAGCACAAACGACCTTATTAGCAAATAAGCAAAAAGATTTGTCTTCTTTAATGGAGCAATTAGATTTATTAAGTCCATTGAAGATTATGCAGCGTGGTTATGGCATTGTGGAGACTGGTGAAAAGGTGATTCGTTCGGTTGCGGATGTGGCTTTAGATGAAGAGATTACGATTACATTAACAGATGGTATGATTAATGCCAATGTTATTTCAAAACAAGAAGTACAACGAGATAAAGGAGAATAATGATGACTAAACAAGAAAAAAGCTTTGAAGAATCATTGCAAGCGTTAGAAGTGATTGTGAAGCAGTTAGAACAAGGTGATGTGCCTTTAGAAGATGCTTTGAATAAGTTTAAAGAAGGTATTGAAATCAGCGCGCATTGTAATGAGATTTTGGTGAAGGCTGAGGAGACTGTATCAAAAATGATGATTAAAGATTCCGAAAAAGGTGAATAGCTCAATGAAGAATAATCAATTTATGAAGAAGTGGCTAGAGGAAATTGAACAGTATTTAGTAAGTATGATTGACGGTTTACCGAGTCACCAAGAAAAGTTACAGTCAGCTATGAAGCATGTGGTTGTTGGTGGTGGCAAGCGCATTCGTCCGATGCTAGTCTTAGCGAGTGCTCAGGTTTGTGGTGCTAAGCCTAAAGATGTGCTGCCGGCTGCTTGTGCTTTGGAGATGATTCATACTTATTCGTTGATTCACGATGATTTGCCGGGGATGGATGATGATAGTATGCGTCGTGGTAAGCCAACGATTCATGTTTTGTATGACGAAGCGACGGCTATTTTATCGGGAGATGCTTTTTTAACGATAGCTTTTGAAGCGATTTGTCAGACAAAAGAAGTCGAAGCTAAAAATCTCGTTCAAATGGTGCAAGCTTTAAGCAAAGCGAGTGGCGCAAGAGGGATGATTGCTGGTCAAATGCTTGATATTGCTTCTGAAGAACAAAGCTTAACTTTAGAGGAATTAAAGCAAATCCACCAAGAAAAGACGGGGAAATTAATTCAAGTTGCGATGCAAATTGGTTGTTTAGCGGGTAATCCAAGTAATAGTACAAAAGAAGCTTTAGAGGATTTTGCCACACATTATGGTCTTGCTTTCCAAATTCAAAATGATTTACAAGATGTTTTGTGGGATAGTCAAAAGACTGGTAAAGAGACGGGAAAAGATCAAGCTTTAGAAAAGAATACTTACCCAAGTTTAATGGGGATTGCTGGAGCAAAATTAGCTTTAGAAGAAGAAGTGATGGCTTGCCAAAAATCAATTGAACAATTACCATTAACGTCAGATGAACAACTAGAAGCAGCGCAGTTTTTAGCTGATAGTTTACAATATTTAACAATCTAAGGAGAATACATGGGAAAAGAGAGAATAGATACATTAGTAGTACAACAAGGATTAGCATCTTCGCGTGAGAAAGCTAAACGTTTAGTAATGGCTGGTCAAATCGTTAATGCCGTTAATCATAATCGTTATGACAAACCAGGTGAAAAAGTTAGTGATGAGACACAATTATTATTAAAAGGTGAACCGTTAAAATATGTTTCACGTGGCGGTTTGAAATTAGAAAAAGCTTTAAATGAATTCGACGTTACTGTTGAAGACAAGATTTTATTAGATATTGGTTCATCAACGGGTGGTTTTACTGATGCGGCTTTACAAAATGGGGCAACCATGTCTTATGCATTAGATGTTGGTTACAATCAATTAGATTACAAATTACGTCAAGATAAGCGTGTGATGGTGATGGAGCGTCAGAATTTCCGATATAGTAAGCCGGAAGATTTCACGGAAGGGTTACCGGATATTGCTTCAATCGACGTATCGTTTATTTCATTGCAATTGATTTTACCGACTTTAAAAACGATTTTACGTTCTGGAGGCGATGTTGTAGCCTTAATTAAGCCGCAATTCGAAGCGGGTCGTGAGCGTGTAGGTAAAAAAGGAATCGTAAGTGATCCGAAAGTCCATCGTGATGTATTAGTGGAAACATTAGAATTTGCCCAACAATTAGGGTATACGATTGAAGAATTAACGTTCTCGCCAATTACTGGAGGGACAGGGAATATTGAATTTTTAGCTCATTTAAGCTTACAACCAGTTGATCAAATTGAACCAGAATTATCAAAAGAATGGTTAGAAAATATTGATGAAGCTGTTAAGACGGCTCATTATGAATTAAAAAATAAAACGATTTAATCTAAATTAGAGTAGGTGTCTAAATGATTCAAGAATTATATATTAAAAACTTTGCAATTATTGAAGAGATTCATTGTCAATTCGATGATGGCATGACCGTTTTAACTGGGGAAACAGGTGCCGGTAAGTCAATTATTATTGATGCGGTTGGTTTGTTATTAGGGGAGCGTGCCTCGATTGATATGATTCGTTTTGGTGAAGATAAGGCGGTTATTCAAGGGTTGTTCTTATTTAAGGATGAGTCTTTGAAGCCTAATTTAGCGTCATTTGGGATTGATGTGCCGGACCGTCAATTATTAGTGCAGCGTGAACTGTATCGTAATGGGAAGTCTAGTTGTCGTGTGAATGGTCAATTATGTACGGTTTCGATTTTAAAACAAGTGATGAATCAAATGGTTGATATTCATGGTCAAAATGAGCATTTTCTCTTATTGAATCCGCAAAAGCATGTTGACTTGATTGATTTATTTGCGTTTAAAGAGATTAATCCGCTTAAGGAACAATATGAAGAAGTCTATCAAAGTTATCGCTCATTGCAAAGGGAATTACAGCATCAATTATCGGCTGGTCAACAAGAGATGCAGCGTCTTGATTTATTGAAATTCCAAATTGATGAAATTCAACAAGCGAATCTTGAACTTGGCGAGGAAGAGAAGTTGAGTGAAGAGAAGAATTACTTTACTCATTATCAAAAGATTCAACAAGCCTTACAGTTAACGAGTGCGATTTTAGAGGGTGAGGAAGCTGGGGTATTAGACCAAGTTGCCCAAGCGATGAATGCCATGCAGTCGATTGAATCAATTGATGAGGAATATCAGGCGATTTCACAGCAATTACAAGATGCTTATTATCAATTGCAAGATGTTATCTCAAGTGTGCATGCTGATATGGATAATGCCTCATTTGATGAAGAGCGCTTTAAAGAAATTGAGGAGCGTTTGGATATTTATTATCACCTAAAACGCAAATATGGTGTTGATGCTGAAGCGATTTTAGCCTATTTAGAAGAGATTCAATTGGAATTAGATCAAGTAGAGCATAGGGATGATTATATTGCCCAGTTAACAAATGATGTCGCTAAAAAGCATGATGAGGCAGTCTCTTTGGCGGAGGAATTAGCAGTTATCCGTAAGAAGTATGCAGGGATTTTAGCGCAAATGGTGGAACATCAATTAAAAGATTTGTATATGCCGCATGCTAAGTTTGAAGTGAATTTTGAAGCGTTAAAAGAATTAGGCGAACATGGCTTAAATCAGATTGAATTTTATTTATCAACCAATACTGGTGAACCATTAAAACCCTTAGCCAAAATTGCTAGTGGTGGGGAATTATCACGTATTACTTTAGCGTTGAAGACCATTTTTGTGAAGGAACAAGTGGTGTCAACGGTGATTTTTGATGAGATTGATACGGGAGTTAGTGGTCGTGTGGCGCAGGCAATTGCTGAGAAGATGCAATATGTTTCTGAATTTGCCCAAGTATTATGTATTACCCATTTACCGCAAGTGTCATCAATGGCTAATCATCAGTACCGCATTCAAAAAGAAGAACAAGATGGCCGTACAAGAACGAAATTAGTTTTATTATCACCAGAAGAACGTGTAGCAGAATTAGCGCGCATGTCTTCAGGTGAAGTGATTACGGAATTAAGTATGGAACATGCAAGAGAGTTATTAACGATTGCTGAAAATAGTCGTCAAAAAAATAATCAATTAAAATTACGAGGATTTAAACTATGACAAAAATATTCGCTCACCGTGGTAGTAAAGTCGACTGCCCAGAGAATACATTAAGTGCTTTTAAAAAAGCTATTGAGGTCAAAGCAGATGGGATTGAATTGGATATCCATTTGACGAAAGATGGTGAAATCGTTGTGATTCATGATGAGACGATTGACCGCACAACGAATGGCACAGGACAGGTAGAAGATTATACTTTAGCCGAATTACAAAACTTTGATGCCGGTTCTTGGTTTGATGAGAGTTTCAAGCAAGAAAGAATCCCGACATTAAAAGAAGTATTTGAATTATTAATGAAAGAGAACTTTACTGGTCAATTAAATATTGAATTAAAGACGGATCAAAAGGAATATGCAGGACTAGTTGCCAAAGCTTTAGCCTTACAATTAGCTTATCAGTTACCTTTTGAGATTGTGTATTCAAGTTTTAATCCGACAAGCTTAATTGAAATGCATCAACTAGATCAAAATCAACAATTAGCCTTTTTATTAGAAAAGGAAGAGATGTTTGGCTTTAATTTTGGTGATGTGGAGATTTTAACGTATCATCCCGGGTATGAATTATTAGAACAAGTTGAAGAATTCAATCCAACTGGCTTACCATTGCGTGTGTGGACGGTTAATGAACAACAACATTTACAAGATTGTTTTAACCGTCAAGTGGAGGCGATTTTTACGGATGATCCTAAGACAGCTTTAGCGTTAAGAGATGTTAAGAAATAAAGAGGAGATTTATGGATAAAATTATCGTAATTGTTGGTCCGACCGCTGTAGGAAAGACCGCACTAAGTATTGAACTGGCTAAGGCTTTGAATGGTGAAGTCGTGAATGGTGATTCAATGCAAGTATATAAACAGTTAGATATTGGTACGGCAAAAGTTACTGCTGAAGAAGCGCAAGGGATTCCGCATCATGTACTAGATATTTGTGAAGTGGAGGAAGAATTTTCGGCAAGTGACTTTAAAGAGAAAGCCAGCCAAGCGATAAAAGATATTATTGCTCGTGGCAAAGTACCGATTGTCGTTGGAGGAACAGGGCTATATGTGGAAGGATTGTTATATGATTTCCATTATAGTGGCGAACAGTCAAATGCCCCTTTGTACCGCCAACAAAAAGAACAAGAATTAACAGAGATTGGCCCAGAACAAATGTGGCAACAATTAAAAGCCGTTGACCCTAAAGCTGCCCAAACCATTCATCCAAATAATACGCGCCGAGTGATTCGTGCCTTGGAAGTAACCTATGCAAGTGGCAAGCCTTTCTCGGAAAATGATGCTAATCAAAAGACACCGGTTTATGATGCATATGTGATTGGGTTGAATACGGATCGAGGTGTCTTGTATGAGCGTATTAATCAGCGAGTGGATATGATGCTAGATAAAGGAATTTTAACGGAAGCTAGGATGTTATTTGATAAGAACTTTGATAGTAGCGTGCAATCTGTTCGTGGTATTGGGTATAAAGAATGGTTTCCAATGTTTAAGGGCGATAAGACACAAGAAGAATGTATTGAAACCTTAAAGCAAAATTCAAGACGTTATGCCAAACGCCAATTAACTTGGTTTAGAAATCGAATTGACGGTTTAGTGTGGTATGATTTATTAGCCAAAGATTCAATCGCAGCAGTTATTGAGGATTGCCAAAAATTTATGAAATGACGTGAGTAAATGCAACAAATAGAAAATAAAAATAAAGAAAAAGTTATCTTAGTGGCCGTACAAAAGGAAGAGTTAGATGAGGCTTTTGAATATAGTATTGAAGAGATGAAGCGCCTAGTAGAGACAGCTCAAGGTGAAGTTGTGGCAGTCATTACCCAAAAACGTGAAGCCTATAGTGGTCGTACGATGGTTGGTAAAGGGAAAGTGGAAGAGATTGCTATGATGGTGGATGATTTAGCAGCCGACATCGTAGTATTTTACCAATCCTTAACTGGTTCAATGGCTAAAAATCTGCAAGAACAGATTAATGCCCGTATTATTGACCGTACGCAATTAATTTTAGATATTTTTGCGATGCGTGCTCGTTCTAAAGAAGGTAAATTACAAGTGCAATTAGCGCAAATGAATTATTTATTGCCTCGTCTAAGTGGTCAAGGTTCATCGCTTTCTCGTTTAGGTGGTGGGATTGGTACACGTGGCCCTGGTGAGACACAATTAGAAGTCGATCGTCGTGTGATTCGCAAGCAAATTCGTGATATTGAGCGTCAATTAGAAGAGACTAAAAAACATCGTGAGCGTTCTCGTATGAAGCGTAAAAATAGCCGCTCATTCCAAATGGGTTTGATTGGCTATACGAATGCTGGTAAATCAACTATCCTAAATGCTTTAACCGATGCTGGGACTTACGAAGAAAATCAATTATTCGCAACCTTAGATCCATTAACAAGAAAAATCGATTACCCCGGTCAATACGAAATTACATTGACTGATACAGTAGGATTTATTCAAGATTTACCAACAACCTTAATTCATGCATTTGAATCAACTTTAGAAGAAAGTAAAAATGTTGATTTACTAATTCATGTGGTGGATGCCTCAGCGGAGAACTTTTTAACGCATGAGAAGACGGTGTTAGCTTTATTGGATGAATTAGAGATGAAGGAGATTCCGATTGTAACGATTTACAATAAAATGGATCAAGCCTTACCACGTTTCCAAGCAAGCGCATATCCTAATTTACAAATTAGTGCTAAAAATCCTGCCGATATCGAACGCTTAAAAGAATTTTTATTAACTGAGATGAAGCAATGTATGACGCCTTATCATTATGCATTGGAGCCATACGAGCAAGCAGAAATGATTCGACTACAACAACAAACGATTGTCGAGTCGCTTGTTTATGATGAAGAAACGAATAAGTATTTGGTGAAAGGTTTTGAAAAAAACTAAGCTAGCTGATAATAACGTATTCATCTGATTTGGGTTTGGTTTTACTTGACTTTCATCTATAAAAAAAGTATCATTTAGAGTAGAGTAAAAAGCGAAGAAGATGAAGGTCTATCAGGGAAGTTTATAGCGAGTTTGGGACGGTGAAAGCCAGATAACAAGAATGATACGATTGGCGCATTGGAGCTTTCATAGTCAATAATGAAGCTTAGAGCAATCTAAGGAAATTAGGGTGGAACCGCGAATCTAATCGCCCCTATGTGTATAGACTAGTAATTAGTCGGTATACATAGGGGTGTTTTTTATGTTTATATAGAAAGGTGGCGAGAGTATGCAATTTAAGACAACAATTCCAGTTAGCGAATTTAAAGAATATCAGTTAAAAGTATTATCTTTAGTTCCAATCGAAGTGACAGTTTATAATCATGATGGTCAAGTAGTAGAACAGTTCCAAACAGAATCTACCAATAACTATTACACCTTTCAAACGGCAAAAGAAGACATAAAAGAAGTCATTTGTGATGTTATTCCAGGTATGGTTTATGAATTTCATCCGGTTGTTCAAGCAATCTAAAAAATTAAAAGACATTTATTAAAAGGAGTTTATCATGGCAAAAGCATTAACTGTTCAAGAAATTATTTTAACTTTACAACAATATTGGTCAAACCAAGGTTGTTTATTATTACAAGCATATGATACTGAAAAAGGAGCCGGTACAATGAGCCCGTATACTTTCTTACGTGCAATTGGACCAGAACCATGGAATGCGGCATACGTTGAACCTTCACGTCGTCCTGCAGATGGTCGTTATGGTGAAAATCCAAACCGTTTATTCCAACACCACCAATTCCAAGTGGTTATGAAGCCATCACCTGAAAATATTCAAGAATTATATTTAGGTAGCTTAGTTGCTTTAGGAATTGATCCCTTAGAACACGATATTCGTTTCGTTGAAGATAACTGGGAAAACCCATCATTAGGCTGTGCTGGTTTAGGTTGGGAAGTATGGTTAGATGGGATGGAAGTGACACAATTCACTTATTTCCAACAAGTGGGTGGCTTAGAATGTAATCCTGTTACAAGTGAATTAACATATGGTTTAGAACGTTTAGCTTCATATATTCAAGAAGTAGATAGTGTTTATGATTTACAATGGACTGATTCTGTGAAATATGGTGAAATCTTCACACAACCAGAATATGAACATTCAAAATACGCTTTTGAAGAAAGTAATGCCGAAATGTTAATCGGATTATTCGATCAATATGAAGAAGAAGCAACTCGTTTAATCGAACAACAATTAGTTCACCCTGCATATGATTATGTATTAAAATGCTCACACAGCTTTAACTTAATGGATGCTCGCGGAATTGTTTCTGCAACAGACCGCGCAGGATACCTAGGACGAATCCGTAAAATGGCACGTGCTATCGCAAAATCATTTGTAGCAGAACGTGAAGCATTAGGATTCCCATTATTGAAAAAAGATAGCGAATAGGAGACAAGACACATGACTGAATCATTATTATTAGAAATCGGATTAGAAGAATTACCAGCAAAATACGTACGCTCAAGTGCAAAACAATTAGGAGAACGTGTAGCTAAATTTTTAGACGATGCAAAGTTAGGACATGGTGAAGTAGAAGTTTTCGCAACTCCTCGTCGTTTGGCAGTACGTGTACAAGATATTCAAGATAAACAAGAAGATAAAGTAGAAGTATTCAAAGGCCCATCTCTTGCAATTGCTAAAAAAGATGGCGAATGGACAAAAGCTGCAGAAGGATTTGTTCGTGGTAAAGGTTTAACTGTTGATGATATTTACGTAGAAGAAGTGTCAGGCGTAGAGTATATTCACGTTAAAAAAGAATTTATCGGACAAGAAGCAAAAGCAGTCTTAGCCAACTTAGCAAGTGTTATCACTGATATGAAATTCCCAGTAACAATGCGTTGGAGCAACCACTCATTTGAATATTTACGTCCAATTCACTGGATTATCGCTTTATTTGGTGGTGAAGTTTTATCAGATGTGAAAGTATTGAATGTAGTAGCTGACCGCAAAACAAAAGGTCACCGTTTCTTAGGACAAGAAGTTGACATTACTTCACCAGAAACTTATGAAGCAGAGTTAAAAGAACAATTTGTTATCGTTAACCAAGACGAACGTAAGGCAATGGTCCGCGAACAAATCGAAGCAATGGCAGCTAAAAACAACTGGGTCATTCCAATTGATGAAGACTTATTAGAAGAAGTTAGCTCAATCTTAGAATATCCAACAGTATTTGTTGGGGACTTCGATGAAAAATATTTAGAAGTGCCAACTCCAGTATTAGTAACTTCAATGAAAGAGCACCAACGTTATTTCGTAGTGTTCAATCAAGAAGGCGAATTATTACCACACTTCATTTCAGCTCGTAATGGTGATAGCCACGCCATTGAAAATGTTATTAAAGGGAACCAAAAAGTATTAACAGCTCGTTTAGAAGATGGCTTATTCTTCTATCAAGAAGACCAAAAAGTTCCGATGGCAGATTCAATCCAAAAATTACAAACATTAAACTTCCATGCTAAAATCGGTTCGATGACTGAAAAAATGGATCGTGTGAAAGCTTTAGTAGAGCAATTAGCCGATACATTAGCATTAGGCGAAGACGTGAAAAGAACTGCTATGCGTGCTGCTGAGGTATACAAATTTGACTTAGTAACAAACATGGTCGGTGAATTCCCAGAATTACAAGGTATCATGGGTGAAATCTATGCCCTAGAACAAGGTGAAACAAAAGAAGTAGCCGCAGCCATTCGTGAACACTATATGCCAACTTCAGCAGATGGTGAATTACCACAAACAACTGCTGGTGCATTATTAGCTGTAGCGGATAAAATCGATAGCTTCTTAAGTTTCATGTCAGTCGGTTTAGTGCCAACTGGTTCAAATGACCCATATGCATTACGTCGTCAAGTGATGGGTGTGGTTCAAATTATGGATAATAATAATTGGAATATTTCATTATCAGAATTATTCAATGAATTATTAGTAGCTAACTATAGCGCATTTATGACTAAACCAGAAGCAGAAGTTATGACATCAGTTGATACTTTCTTACGTGACCGTATTAGTCAAAAATTACAATCAGTAACAAAACGTCATGACGTAATCGAAGCAGTATTAGGAAGTGGCAATCGTGTAGTAGCACAATTAATGGCCCTAGCAACTGTCTTAGATGAAAAACATGACAACAAAGACTTTAAAGCAACTGTTGAAGGCTTGAATCGTGTTGTGAATATCAGCATGAAAGACGCTACAAGAGAAGATTTAACAGCTAGCTTAACTGCAACAATTGACGAATCATTATTCCAAACAGATAGTGAAAAAGCACTTTTTGCAGCAATCAACAACTTAAATATCACAGACAATAACAAAACATTAACAGAAAAATATCAAGAATTAGAAGCAATGGTACCATCAATTACTAATTTCTTTAACGAGAATATGGTTATGGTTGATGATAAAGCCATTAAATCAAACAGAATTACAATGTTAAGACGCTTAGCAGTCTTCATTACATCAATTGCAGATTTCAATCTATTAGTTGTAAAATAATTCCGTTACATTCGTGTATATTTAAATGTTCAAGTTTAAAAAAAGCATGTATGAAAATAAAAAAGACATTTGGAGGTACATAAGAATATGGCAGTATTTTTTGATCAAGCAAAGATAATTGTAAAAGCAGGTAATGGTGGTAACGGGATGGTAGCATTCCGTCGTGAAAAGTACGTTCCAGATGGTGGACCAGCTGGTGGTGATGGTGGTAAAGGCGGTAGTGTCATTTTTAAAGTCGATGAAGGCCTTAGAACTTTACTAGATTTCCGTTTTAACCGTCATTTTAGAGCCAAGAATGGTGAAAATGGAATGAGTAAAAGTATGTACGGACGTGGAGCAGAAGATTTATATGTGAAAGTTCCAGCCGGTACCATTATTCGTAATGCCCAAACAAAAGAATTTATCGCTGACTTAGTTGAACCAGGACAAGAATTTGTGGTGGCTAAGGGTGGACGTGGTGGACGAGGTAATATTCGTTTTGCTACACACAAAAATCCAGCTCCAGACGTTGCAGAAAATGGCGAACCTGGGGAAGAGTTTGAATTAGAATTAGAATTAAAAGTATTAGCTGATGTTGGCTTAGTAGGGTTCCCATCTGTAGGTAAATCTACAATCCTTTCAGTTATTTCAAGTGCTAAACCAAAAATTGGAGATTATCACTTTACAACATTAACTCCTCAATTAGGAATGACACAAGCTCCAAATGGTGAACAATTTGTTGTAGCTGATTTACCAGGGATTATCCAAGGTGCGCATGAGGGGGTTGGTTTAGGAATTCACTTCTTAAAACACATTGAACGTACAAAAGTTATTTTACACGTTATTGATATGGCAGCGATGGAAGGTCGTGATCCATATGAAGATTTCCAAACAATTCAAAATGAATTAGGCTCATATCACTTACGTTTATTAGAACGTCCAATGATTATCGTCGCTAATAAAATGGATCAACCTCAAGCAGAAGAAAACTTAGAGAAATTCAAAAAAGATTTACAAGCTAATTTAAAAGATGGCGAAGAAATGCCAGAGATTTTCCCGATTTCTGCTTATCGTAAAGATGGTTTACAAGCCTTATTAGCTAGAACGGCTGATTTATTAGAAGTAACTGAATTCTTCCCATTAGAAGAAGAGGAAGTTCCAGAGACTCATGTAACTTATGGCGTAGAGGAAGAAGAAAAACCATTTACAGTATCAAGAGCTTCTGATGGCACTTGGGACTTAGGTGGCGAAAAACTTGAAAAACTATTTGTAATGACTAACTTTGAACATGATGAATCAATTATGCGTTTTGCTCGTCAATTACGAGGTATGGGAATTGATGAAGAATTGCGTAGTCGTGGTGCTAAGAGTGGCGATATCGTCCGCATCAAGCGCTTTGAATTCGAGTTCGTTGACTAAGGTGAGTTAACAATGGATAGAATAGATATGGAAAAACGTAAATATGTTCCAGGATTAGATGGTCTAAGAGGCTTGGCAATCTTGTTCATTATCTTATATCAATTAATTCCTTATGAAGTTCCAGGGGGATTTTTGGGGATTAATGTCTTATTGATTCTTTCTGGCTATCTAATCACTAATAGTATGATGCAAAGTTTGATGAATAAAGCGAGAGTTCCGTTAAAAAGTTTTTTAACGGAACGTTTGCTTAGAATCATTAAGCCTTTATTTTGGATGTGTACTATTGTTACTAGTTATATTACTCTGTTTCAAAGAGAGTTATTAGCTAATTTACGAGCGTCATTAGCATCATCATTATTATTTGTTAATAATTGGTGGCAAATTTTTGCGGGACAATCTTATTTTGAAGGGGTCTTTAGTCAATCGCCATTTACTCATTTATGGTATTTATCGATGAGTTTACAATTGTATATTGTTTGGCCCATTTTATTTGTTTTAGTGAGTACCATCTTTACTAAATTATCAGATATAAAAAAAGCAGTCGCTAGTTTAATGATGATTTCTTTTGTGTGGATGATGATTTGTTATGGAAGTGGTGGGGATCCATCACGAGTATTTTATGGTACGGATACTAGATTTTATACCTTTTTAATTGGTGCAATGACAGCTTTAATCTGGCCAATTGATCATTTTGATAGTCCGATTCCCCAAAAAGATAAGAAACGGTTTCTTTATGGTAGTGTATGCAGTATGGTGATTGTTTGGTGTGGTGTCCATTATATGAATAGTCTATCGGTTTGGACCTATCGTGGAGGAATGCTAGTGTTTGATTTGGCGATTGCTGTATTGATTATGACTGGTTTGCATACGTCAGCTCTAACATCTCTTTTCTTCCGCTTTAAAGTATTCACTTGGTTAGGGAAGCGTAGTTATTCGTATTATCTATGGTATTTTCCGGTGATTGTTTTATATCAAGCAACATTTCATGATATGAGTGCGATGCCGTGGATGCATGTTTTCATTCAAGTGGTGATGATTGCGGTCATTAGTGAGGGTTGGTATCAATTATTTGAAAAGCGCAATCGTTTGGTTGCTAAAGATCAAGATAGCGGTCGTGGTTTTACTAATTGGCAACAACATCTAACAAAAGCAATAAAAAAACCAAAAGAACATCATTTCTATCTAGCGAAGACAGCACTAGCTAGTATAATATTGATTTTGGCGGTAGTGGGATTTTTCCAATCAACTACTGAAGTGGCTCAAGCCGTAGATGAAGTGAAAAATCGCATTGAACAAAATCAACTAGCCGCTAATGAGACATTGAATACCAACCGCACAGTCTTTAAAACTATTAATAATATTGAAGGCTTAACTCGTGAAGAGACTGTCTTTAATAATACGACTAAGACGACGATGTTTGGGGATTCAGTATTATTATCAATTTTTAAGGATATAGAAAAGGTCTATCCTAATGGTGTAGTGGATGCTAGAATTGAGCGTCAATTATATCAATCAATGCCTGAAATCAAACAATTAACTGATAAAAAATTAATGAATAGTACAGTTATCGTCTCACTTGGTACCAATGGCGCTTTTACTTTTTCACAAGCAGAAGAGTTCATTAAAAAAGTAGGAATGGATAAGCAAATTTTCTTTATTACTACAACCGTTCCAAAAATTTGGCAACAACAAGTCAATCACACTATTTATCGTTTAGCAGATAAGTATTCGAATGTATATGTGATTGATTGGTATACCTATAGTAAAGATCATCCGGAATGGTTCTTTGATAATCAAGTATTACCAAATGATGTCGGTAGTAATGAAATGTCCATTTTAATTGCAAAAGAAGTTTATAAGACATTGAAAAAAGATTAGAAAGTAGGAACATATGGAAATTCAATTTTTAGGTACTGGAGCAGGTGTTCCCAGTAAAATGAGAAATGTTTCATCAATTGCTTTAAAATTATTAGACGAATTAAATGAAGTGTGGATGTTTGATTGTGGTGAAGCAACACAACAACAAATTTTGGAAACAACCATTCGTCCACGTAAAGTTAAAAAGATTTTTATTAGTCATTTACATGGTGATCATATTTTTGGTTTGCCAGGATTTTTAAGTAGTCGCTCATTCCAAGGCGGTGAAGATGAAGTTATGGTATTTGGACCAAAAGGAATCAAGTTATTTATTGAAACATCTCTAAAAGTTTCGCAATCAAAGCTATCATACCCAATTAAGTATGTTGAGATTGAAGAAACGGGATTAATTTTTGAAAATAAAAAATTTAAAGTATATACGGAAAAGTTAGACCATGGCATTACGTCATATGGTTATCGTGTTGTTGAAAAGGATTTACCTGGTGAATTACAAGCAGACAAATTACGTGAATTAGGTGTGCCAAATGGTCCCTTATTTGGTAAATTAAAGCGTGGTGAAACAATTCAACTGGAGAATGGTTTAGAGATTAATGGAAAAGATTATATTTCAAATCCTGTTAAGGGTCGTATAGTGGCTATTTTTGGTGATACACGTGCGACACCTTCAGAGAAAATATTGGCGCAAGATGCAGATGTGATTGTCCATGAATCGACTTTTGAAGCGGGTGAAGGGCGTATGGCTCGTCGTTATTTCCATTCGACAACTCATGATGCAGCAAGACTTGCCAAATCATGTCATGCCAAACAATTATACCTAACACATATTTCTTCACGTTACGTTGGTAATAGCCTAAAAATGTTAGAAGCAGAAGCACGAGAAATTTTCCCGAATTCAAAAGTTGTGAAAGATTTTGATAATTTTGTAATTCCACTTAAGTAATTAAGGAGAGAAAATTATGAGAAAACAATTAAGTAATAAAACAGCAGTCATTACTGGTGCAAGTGGTGGGTTAGGCGAGCAATTCGCCTACCAACTTGCCCAAAAAAATATGAACGTCATCTTAATTGCTCGTAATCTTGAAAAATTAACACGAATAAAAGAAAAATGTAAAGCAATGACTAATGGAAAAGTTATTGTTTTTTCTTGTGATTTGACGGATTCTTGCGAACGTAAAAAAGTCATCGATGAGTTAGTGAAGATGGGTGATATTGATGTGTTAATTAATAATGCAGGGTTTGGGTTATTTAAAGAAGCTGTTGATTTTTCAGAAGAAGAGATTAGAGTGATGTTTGAATTGAATGTGGCGGCTTTGATGGATTTAACTATTAATTTAGTACCTCAAATGAAAGAACGGGGTGGTGGTACAATTGTTCAAATTGCTTCACAAGCCGGTAAAATGGCTACCAATAAATCATCTATCTATTCTGCTACTAAATTTGCTGTACTTGGATTTACGAATGCTTTGCGTTTAGAATTGAAAAAGGATAAGATTAATGTGATAAGTGTGAATCCTGGACCAATTGAGACGAACTTTTTTAATGTGGCAGATGCTAGTGGAAAGTATTTGGAATCAGTGGGTGCAATTGTATTATCGCCAGAAAAAGTTGCTAAAAAAGTGATACGTGCCATTGAGACTGGTAAGCGTGAAGTGAATCTTCCAAAAATAATGAATGTTGGTAGTAAGGTCTATACATTATGCCCACATTTTGGTGATTGGGTAACATTACATTTATTCAATAAAAAATAAACTAGGAGGTAATAATGAAAAATCAGTTAAAGTTAGTCATTGTCTTAATGATCGTCGTTATTATTTCATTATTTGCGATTATTAATAATGCGAATGTGCCGATTAATTTTATTTTTACAACGGTCGAATTGCCGTTAATTATTATTTTAGTCTTAGCATTACTAATTGGTGGCTTATTGTCTTATTTGTTGTCATTAACGAATATGATTCAAAAAAATAAGGAAATCTCAAAATTAAAAAAAGCCGTTAATGATGCCCAAAAAGATTATCAAATTGCCATTGAAGAAATCGCCAAACTAGAAGATACATTAGATAAATTAGAACAAGAACAAGCTACTAATGTAAACAATGAACAACAAATACCAAATCAAAGTATGGAATAGAAAAGAGGAAAAAAGATGACGATTGCTCAATTGAATTGGCAACTACAACAAACAGATTATTCTGATGTAGTAGTTGAATTGGCTAAGGAGTTGGATTATCCTGCTTTATTAATAGAATTGTGCCTTGAACGTGGCTTAAAAACAAAGGAAGAGATTGAAGAATTTCTAAATCCTAGTCCGATGTTATTTCACGATCCATATTTGTTATATGATATGGAAAAAGCAGTGACAAGAATTTTTGAAGCAATTGAAAAAGCACAACCAATCTTAATTTATGGCGATTACGATGCAGATGGAATTACGAGTACAACGATTATGTATGAGGCTTTAGAGACAATGGGGGCGGTGGTAGATTATTATTTACCGGACCGTTTTGTTGATGGATATGGCCCGAATGTACCTGTCTTTAAGCATTATATCGAAAAAGGGATTGAATTAATTATTACGGTTGACTGTGGAATTGCCGCTCATGAACCTGTTGAATTTGCGATGGCGCAAGGTGTGGATGTGATTGTTACCGATCACCACGAAATACCAGAAGTTCTACCGAAGTCTTATGCTAATATTCATCCAAGACACCCTGAAGGTAAGTATCCATTTGGCGATTTATGTGGGGCTGGTGTGGCTTTTAAAGTTGCAACAGCTTTATTAGGGGAAGCGCCAATTGAAGCCCTAGATGCCTGTGCAATTGGTACTGTTGCTGATTTAGTCGAGTTGCGTGATGAAAACCGTACAATTGTTAAGCAAGGCCTAAAAGTCTTACAAGATACTAGTCGTGTTGGTTTAATGCAATTACTACAAAAATTAGATATAAAAAAACAAGAGATAGATGAAATGACGATTGGCTTTATGCTGGCACCACGCTTGAATGCTTTGGGACGATTATCCGATGCAACACCTGGAGTTCGATTATTAACAACTTTTGATAGTGATGAAGCGGATGAAGTCATTGAGCTAATGATGTCAGAAAATGAAAAACGTCAACATATCGTAAAAGAAATTTCGGCTCAAGCGCTAGAACAAGTAACCAACTTAGGAAATCCCTTAGTGAATGTGTTAGCTTTAGAGGGGTGGCATGAAGGTGTTTTAGGAATTGTTGCTAGTAAGATTGTAGAACATACGAAGCGTCCAACAATTATTTTAGCAATTCAACCAGATAAAGGTATCGCAAAAGGTTCAGGGCGTTCGATAGAAGCATTTAATCTATATAATGCTCTAAGTGCGTGTGGTGATTATCTAGATAAATTTGGCGGACATCATATGGCAGCTGGTATGAGTATTGACTTAGCTCAGTTAGAAGATTTTAAAATAGCTATAAACGAATATGCTGAGCAATTTAGGACAAAGATTGAAGCACCAAAAATAATAAGAGTTCAAGGAAAAGTCCCATTAAAAGACGTTACAATCCAGATGATTGACCAAATGTCTCTACTAAAACCATTTGGAACAGGCAACGAAGAACCAATATTTGAGATTGATAAATTAACTATTTCTGATATCAAGCAAGTTGGTGCTGATAAAAGTCATCTAAAATTAAGTCTTTCTCATGAAGAGACAACGATTCATACCATTTCATTTGGTAAGGGGGATTGGGCTGAGCGCTTAACGATTGATTTGCCTGTGAATGTGATTGGTAAGTTGGCGATTAATGAGTGGCAGGGCAATAAGTCACCACAATTGCAATTAATCGATATCGATACAACAAGTAGAGCTTGCTTCGATAAACGAGCTTCAAAATTACGTGAAGATCATCTAATGATTCAGAATGCTTTATATCTAGTCAATTCAGCTAAGTTAAGAGATTATTTAGCAATAAAAATTAGTTCCACTTCAGAAATCATGACTTGGGAAGAAATAAAAGAAGATACATTTACAACAACAAATAAACAAGCAATGGTTATTCTTGAATGTCCTATTAACCGAACTCGTGTAGAAGAAGTATTACAATATGAGAATCAATTGGATATTCATGTGATTGCAATTGCTAGAGATAATGTGATGTTATTAGGCATGCCGACAAGAGAACAGATTAAACAAGTCTACCTGTTTTTATATCAAAATCCTAATATTAAGCCCAAAGAACAAATGGCGGAAGTCGCAGAATTTCTAAAAATACCAATAAATCAATTAAAATTTATTTTAAGAGTGTTTTTTGTGGCAAAATTTGTTACAATAGAGAACGGCTGTTTAATAGTTAACCAAAATTCTAAAACACTAGACTTAGATACCTTGGAAATTATGACGCAGCGTAAGGAACAAATGTGGTTAGAAAAAGTATTTATCTACAGTAATTTCGCTGATTTAACGAAATGGCTGATGAATAAGTAGTGGGGGAATAGAAATGGATTTAAAAAATTATATTGCAAATGTACCAAACTTTCCAAAAGAAGGAATCGTATTTAGAGATATTTCACCTTTAATGGCTGATGGTGAAGCTTATCAATACGCAACACAAAAAATCGTTGACTACGCTAAAGAAGTCGGTGCTGAAATGATCGTAGGACCTGAAGCACGTGGATTTATCGTTGGATGTCCAGTAGCATACAAATTAGGAATTGGTTTTACACCAGCTCGTAAAAAAGGTAAATTACCTCGTGAAACAGTCGCAGTTCAATATGGTTTAGAATATGGTACTGATGAATTACACTTACATAAAGATGCTATCAAACCAGGTCAAAAAGTATTAATCTGTGATGACTTATTAGCCACAGGTGGAACAATGGTTGCATGTGCAAAATTAGTTGAAAAATTAGGCGGAGAAGTTGTCGGTATGGCCTTCTTAGTTGAATTATTAGACTTAAAAGGACGCGAAAAGATTAAAGAGTATGATATCTTAACATTAATGGAATATCATGAAGACGAATTATAAGATTTGTTTAGGGCAAGCTAGAGGTAACTTTAGCTTGTTTTTTTTATGGAAAAGACTTTTTTGAAATGCAATTCACGATGAAGCATGTTATAATTTTGAAAAATATCACATCATGAATAATAAAGAAAAGGGGAGTAATTATGTCAGAGAAATTTACTGATGAAGCTTTAAAAGAACTTGCTGCTCAATTACGCTGTCCGAATGGTGAAAAAGGGCGTGCCATGGCCACTCGCATGTATCAGACGAATACCGATATGTTGCGCCAGTCATTACCATTTTTAGAGTTAAAAGCCGAACACCGCATCTTAGAAATCGGTCATGCCAGTTGTAAGCATTTGGATGTCTTCTTTGATGTAGAACCAGATATCAGCTATTTTGGCTTAGAAAAGTCTAAAGATATGTATCAAGAAGCCCAAAAGAATCAAGCGGCATATATAGCATCAGGTAAAGTACAATTTTTCTTAAGTGAATCAGAAAGCTTGCCATTTGCAGGGGAGATGTTTGAGCGGGTCATTACGGTTAATACATTATACTTTTTGGCTGATCCGCTTCAGTTTTTCAAGGAGATTTATCAGGTGTTAACAGTAGATGGTCTATTTGTCTTAACTTTTCAAGCGAAGGATTTTATTGAGACTTTGCCATTTATTCAGTATGGCTTTTCGCTTTATGACGTAATAGAGGTGCGTCAACTATTGGAAGAGGCTAATTTTAAGATTATTGCGGAAGAACATTTTTCGGAAGAGACAATTAGTAAGGTCGGCGAATTAGTTGAAAGAAAATATATCGTCATAAAAGCACAAAAAGCTAGTGCCAAATAAGTAAAGACATCCTCATTTAGTTTAGTACTAGCTGAGGATGTCTTTTTTGGTCTTTATTTGCGTAAGTCTTTTAAAATTTGTGTTGCAAGTGCTTGGTTAAAGCCTTTTTCTTTTAATAGGGCACTCGTTAGTTGGCTGATTTCTTCGCCAGTTGCGCCGACTGCAATGGCTAAACTTTTGGCTTGTAATTGCATATGCCCCTTTTGGATACCATCTGTTACCAGTGCTTTTACAGCTGCTAAGTTTTGTCCTAAACCAACACAGGCAATAATTTGCGCTAATTGGCTAGCAGATGGCTTGTCTAATAATGAGTGAGCTAATTGTGCGCCGGGGTGAATCCCAATTGACCCGCCAACTGTACCGACTGCTAAAGGTAGGGTAATGGTTCCAACTAAATCACCGTTTTTAGCTTTAGTCCAATTAGTCATTGGTTGGTATTGTCCTGTATGGCTAGCATAAGCATGACAACCCGCTTCAATCGCACGCCAATCATTACCAGTTGCTATTACGATTGCATCAATCCCATTCATAATCCCTTTATTGTGAGTTGTTGCACGGTAAATGTCCATTTTGGCAAAGTTGGTCGCTTGAATGATATTATCACGAACTTCTTCACCAGTGATAGCTCCTTTAGCTAATAACTCACATGGAATCTGACATTTAGCGCTTGCTAAGCTTTGAACGGCAAAATTAGATAAGATAGCCATTAAGCGTTGGCCGCCAGTTAATTCTTCCAGTGGTACGACTAAAGCTTCAAGCATGGTATTTAACATATTGGCACCCATTGCCTCACAAGTATCGACAGTTAGGTAGACCACGATAAAGTTGTCTTCTTGGTTTTTAAGTTCTTTAACACTTAATTCAATCGCGCCTCCACCACGTTTGACGATGCTTGGATAGGCAAGGTTTGCAAGTTCAACTAGTTTGTTGGCTTCTTTTTTTATAGCTTGAATTGCTTGTTTTGGATTCGGGCAGTTTTGTAGTGCGACTTCACCGACCATATAGCGCTTTGGTTGGAAAGTTGTGAATCCACCAGCTTGTTTAATAAGTTTGGCGGCATTACTAGCTGCTGCGATGACTGAGGGTTCTTCTGTGACCATCGGAATAACGTATTCTTTATCATTAATTAAAAAGTTCGGTGCAATCCCAAATGGTAGGTTATAGAGTGTGATTTGGTTTTCGATCATATGTGAAGCGACTTCTTCTGTTAAGCCAACTTGTTGTGTGATTTGCTTGATTTCTTTTCTAGTAAGATAGTTTTGTTCTTCTAGGATTGTTAATTTTTCATTTTTTGATTTTTTATAATATTTTTCGAATGGATTTTTCATAAGTATTTTATCGCCTTTTCTCTGATTTTTTTGTCTTTTTGAGTATATCATAGAAAATCTTGTAAAAAAATACAATTAATAGAAGTAATTTACTGAAAAATAATGTAATATAGAAAGTGAATGAAAAAAGAGAGGATTGAGACTTGTGGAAAAATTTGAAAAAATGATTAATAATCAGTTGGTAGTCTTAACGGCTGATGAACAATATGAAAAAGAAGCATTAGATGTTTTAGCGTTTTTAGAAGATGCTGTGGAAGAGATTAATGAGGATGCTTTAGTAAGTTTTCATTATGCTTATATTGGCTTTGTGAAAGAAGGAGAGGCTTTCCATGTATATGCGCCTGATTTAGCGGAGGGGGATATTGACGGGAAGGTAACTGATTTGACGTATTTCTTATCGATTATAGAAGCGACTTTCAAAATGGCGAAACGCACAAAAACTTTAGGGAAATTAATTAACTTTACATATCAAGGTACAGTTGTCTTAGCAAATGATGTCTTTGATCAAAGTGAAATTTATGCTCATCGTTATGAAGATGATACTTGGTATATTGGACCAATCGATCAATCTGTAGAGCAACAACCATTAATGGGAGCTAAAGCTTATCAAGTCTTTTATGAACATCCAGAATTATACGGTATTATGCACTTGCCCACTGATTACATTGCGATGATTAAAGATGGTGAAGTATTATCGGTATTAGATATTGAAGGAGAGAATGTCTTAAAATAATGAGGGGGTAGCCTGTGTTAGTTTTTCCAATAATCAGTTTATTAATGTTTTGGATTGCAATCTTATTATATTTTTTGGATAAAAGACAATTGATGAGTTCTAAAATAGCGGTAGCAGCTACTTATATTGTTATTGCTTATTTTATGGGCTTAGGGTCGGTACCGTCAATTCATATTATTAATAGTTTTGTGATAGTATCGATGATTGTTTTTTTCATTGGAACAGTATTTTGTACGTATATGGCTATGAAAAAAGATGTGTTTCGTCAGTATCAGGAAAAATCGAATTATCAAAAAATTTGTTTATTAGTTAGTTTTTATATTTGGCTAGTATTGCTTTTGGTAGCATATTTCCCGGGTATATTTAATCCGTCAGCTAGTCATGAGATTAAAGTTCTATTAGGTGGAATATTATTATATTTAGTGTGGAATGCTTGGAGTTATTTACTGCATTTACTTGTGTATCCTCAGCATATTATTCGGGAGTTTCCTTCTTATATTGTGATTAGTGATTTGTATGATACGGTAAAGAGTGTCACGATTGCTAAGGGAATTTATGAATTGTATCATGAGACAGCGATTATTTTGCTGGGGGTATCTCAGAAGAGTCATTATTTAGAAGCGTATGCTAGAGAGGAATTTAGTGCTAATACGGCAATTGTAGAAGTGAATTATGATGGTACTGCTAAAGATCTATTAAAAGAGACTAAGGAAGCATTATATGATTTGGATGTGATTGATGAGGGGATTGTCATTGCATCAGAGGAGGATTATTTGCGCCTAGGCTTATTAGCTAAAAAAGTAAATTTAGAAGCGGATATTGCGATTATTTTAGCGGACTCAACAACTGCTTATTCAGAAAAAATGGATAAGCAGTTACGAGTAATGATGAATTGTTTTCGTTATGAAGCATATTATCATTATATTGCAATAGCGGTTATTATTATATTAGCCATTGCTTTTTAGAGATAAAATATGGAGGGTAGCGTTAGTGGATTTATTTCCATTAACGTTATTTTTTTGGCCATAAAAAAGAAAAAAACGTCTGGTAATGGAGGGAGGATTAGTGCGTTATTTATATTTTAGAGGTTTATTATCTATAAGTTAGTCTTATAGTTTATAAAGAGGATATAAATGACTACAGAAAGAATACCTTTCATTATAAATATAAAAATATTGAATATCAAACGAATCTATATTGCGGTAATATGTCTCAAAGTAAAATGTGTCAGAAATTAGATAACATGTCTAAAATAAAAAATACCTTTTATAGCAATAAAACTTGCGTAAGAATAGCGTACCTAAAGGGTTTTTTGGTTTTTTAAAACAATTTTTATTAAATGGAAATGAAAATGAATGAAAAAGTTGCAAAATCATCGAAAACTGAATTGTGAATACTCACTAAAGAAAGATGACACATATTTCTTAATTGTGTCCTTAAATGTCATGAATACTAACTAAAATACACTAATATAAATAAAATGGTGGCTAATATTTTACATAGTGTGGAGGATTTAAGCTTAATTTTATTGTATAAAAGTAGGAAAATAGGAAGTTTAATCACGTTTTGCCTAAAATGCTATTTTTTCTAATGATAAATGCTATAATCAAAATGTAATCGGTCATAAGTTTACAAAATTATGAATATAAGATAGTTAAAGTATGAAAATAGTAAAATAACATATTAAAAGAAATAATAGATAGAAAAAGAGGTATGATGATGAAAAAGAAATTAATTAAAGTTGGATTAGCAGTAGCTTTATTAACAGTAGTAACGGGAGAAGAAGTAAATGCTCAATCTAATGGATGGGCACAAAATAATGCAGGATATACATATGTAAAAAATGGCTCAACAGTCAAAAATACATGGGAATATATTGGTGGACATTGGTATCACTTTGATAACCAAGGCCATATGCAAACAGGTTGGCAATATATAGGCGGATGCTGGTATCACTTTGATCAATATGGTCATATGCAATTATCTTGGCAATATATTGGTGGCTCATGGTATCATTTTGATCAATATGGTCATATGCAATCATCTTGGCAATATATTGGTGGCTCATGGTATCATTTTGATCAATACGGTCATATGCAAACAGGCTGGCAATATATTAATGGCACCTGGTATCACTTTGATCAATATGGTCACATGCAAACAGGTTGGCAATACATTGGTAGCACTTGGTACTATTTAAATCAAGATGGTTCTTGTGCAGTTAATCGTTGGCAAGATGGATGGTACTTAAAAGAAGGCGGTCATGCCGTTCAAACAGGTTGGATCAAACGTCAACAATATTGGTATTACTTAATTAATGGTTCATATGCTAAAAACAGATGGGTTGGCGAATATTATTTCCGTGGTGATGGACGTATGGCTCGTAATACATGGGTGGATAATTATTTTGTTGGGGCAACAGGAGCGTGTATGTACAATGCCTTCTGTGGTGAATGGTATGTTGGTTCAAATGGTAAAGCAGTCTTTGGCCAATGGGTAACATATGATGGTGATTGGTATTATATCGATCACAATGGTCACTATTTACGTAATAATTCTTATGTGGAAGGAACAACAGAATATGTCTTTGGTAGTAATGGTAAGATTTTAACAACAAAAACAGTTGGACGTACATCAACAATCGGTGGTTTATCAAGTCCAATCGTGGCATCTGATCGTGTAACCTATCCAAATGATAATATTTTATGGGAATATACACCAATTCCAAATTATTATGCAGCTGAACGTTTAAGTCCGGTTGGTCAAAAAGTACATAAATTACGTGTTGGTGATACTGTTACAATTGATGGTAAAAATTATCGTGTTAGAGAACGTAAAACAGGATTAACATATAATGATGTAAATCGTTTTGTAAGTTATTTAAATTCAAGTCAATATGATGCTGCTTTACAAACTTGTGACGATGCAGCAACTTATATCGTTATTTTAAAATTAACTTTAATTAAATAATCATCATTAAGAGCTAGGGCGAATGAGTCCTAGTTTTTTTGTGCTCTTTATCAATATGGAGTAATAAAAAGAGAGACAACAGAGTAACAGTTTTGGTAGTTTCTTTTTTTATTTTGCAGAGAAAACACATTTTTAACCGGATTTTCAGAGAAACAGCACAAAATAATTTATACACAATTACAATAATCCTACAAAAATACCGTTATTTTTAATATATGTCTAAACTTAGCTAATATGTCTAATATATACAAAAAGACTAAGCACTAAACTAGTAGGCATCCTCTTTGTAAATAGCGTACCTATAATCTTTTGAGCACTTTTTTTAAATAGTGAGAAAGGAAGAGTAAATAAGAGAATAGCGCAAAACATGCCTAAAAGCCCTTTCAACTGACAATTATTGACTAAAAAAATCAAAAAATGTTCTAGTTATTACAACCTTTATGGCGACTTTTGCAACATATTGCAAAGGATATATTATATTGTGACTAAAATAAGATTATTTTTATAGGATAAACGTCAAAGAATAAGAAGTTTAATCACGTTTTGCCTGAAAATGCCTATTTATATTCGGAGAATGATATAATAAAAGTGTGGAAAGGGACAATAAATAAACAAATAATATATTGAAAAATAACACAAATAATATATATCGTTTATAAACATCTCTAATATAACAAGTATATAAACAAATAAAAAATATAATGAATAGAAACAGTCGTAAAAATGGGTGAAATGTAAAGGGTTAAAAAGAGTAAGGGGACGATAATTATGAAAAAGAAATTAGTAACAATAGGTGTAGCAGTAACTTTATTAGCGGCAATTACTGGAGAAGAAGTGAATGCGCAATCTAATGGATGGTCACAAAATGAAGTAGGGTATACTTATATAAAAGATGGTTCAACAGTTAAAAACACTTGGGAATATATCGGTGGACGTTGGTATCACTTTGATAATCAAGGTCAAATGCAAACAGATTGGCAATATATTGGAGGTAATTGGTATCATTTCAATCAAAATGGTCATATGCAAACAGATTGGCAATATATTGACGGTTTTTGGTATTATTTTAATCAATACGGCCATATGCAAACAGGTTGGCAATATATTGGTACTAGCTGGTATTACTTATATCAAAGTGGTGCATGTATGGTGAATGGTTGGCAAGATGGTACTTATGTAGATGGTAGCGGACGTGCAGTGCAAACAGGTTGGGTAAAACGTCAAGGTGACTGGTATTATATAAGTGGTAAGGGATATCTAGCGAATTCTTGGGTTGGTGATTATTACTTGCGTGCTGATGGTCGTATGGCACGTAATACTTGGGTAAGTAATTATTATGTTGGGGCAACAGGAGCTTGTGTATATAATGCCTTTGTAGGAGATTGGTATGTTGGTTCAAATGGTCAAGTAGTCACTTCAAAATGGGTACAACAAGATGGTAACTGGTATTATATTGCTAGTAATGGTAAAGTTATGCGCAATGCTAGTTTTATTGACGGTTCAACAGAATATACATTTGGTAGCAATGGCACAATTACTAGTACCAAACAAATTGGCCGTACAGCAACAATTGGTGGCGTAACAAGTCCAGTAGTTTCTACTACAGAAATTACCTATTCAAGTGAAAATTATGTTTATGAATACACACCAATTCCAAACTATTATGTAGCAGAACGTTTAAGTAAAGCAGGTGCAGCGGTTCACGCATTACGTGTTGGGGATACTGTAACAATTGAAGGTAAAAATTACCGTGTTAAAGAACGCAAAACAGGTATTACCTATTACGATACAACAGCATTTTCAAATTACTTATCTTCAGGTGATTATGATTTAGGTTTACAAACTTGTGATGATGCAGCAACATATATCATTATTTTAAAATTAACACGAATCTAAATAGAAATGATTGAATCCCCCTAAAGTTAGACATACAAATCTAGCTTTGAGGGGGTGTTTTTATGCTTTACGATCCATATAATTTTCCTCTTAAGTTGAGCAGTTCGTCCAATTGATGAAAAAAACAGTATTAACGACGGATGATATCGTTGCCAATTTTGACGTACATGGTATAATTAAAGACACATGTATTAGAATCATGTGATGGTTATTTTTAGCAAAAATCCTGTTTCTAGTAAGGCTAAAAGATTGTTAGTTTACTAAGTCATGAGCTAATCAATAGTATAAAGACAAAATGTGGACTATAATAAACTAATTATATTAAAGGGGGAAATAAGATGAATCAAGGTATTCGAAATTTTAATTTTCAAAATCCAACAAAAATTTTATTCGGGAAAGATCGTATTAAAGATATTGATGCAGAAATCCCAAAAGATGCAAAAGTATTAGTAATGTATGGCGGCGGTAGCGTTAAGCGTAATGGTGCATTTGACCGTACTATTAAAGCTTTAGGCGAACGTGAATGGGATGAATTTGGTGGTATTGAAGCAAATCCGACATATGAAACATTAATGAAAGCAGTTGAAAAAATTCAACAAGAAGGCTTTACGTATTTAATGGCTATTGGTGGCGGGTCAGTTATCGATGGTACGAAATTTGTATCATTAGCAGCCGTATTTGATGGTGATCCAATTGATATTATGGGCGGTGGTGTTGGTCGTCAATTACCGGTCTCAAAAGCAATGCCATTCGGAACAGTTTTAACATTACCAGCGACAGCATCTGAAATGAATAATGGATTTGTTATTACTTTTGTGGAGAAAAAAGCCAAAATTGCTTATGGTAATCCTTTATGCTTCCCACAATTTTCAGTATTAGAACCAGAATTAACCTATACATTACCAAAACGTCAATTAGTGAATGGGGTTATTGATGCTTTTGTACATACAATGGAATGTTACTTAACGTATCCAATTAATGCCAAAATTCAAGACCGTTATGCAGAAGGAATTTTACAAACATTAATCGAGATTGCACCAACTGTTATTGATGAACATAATCATGACTATCCAGCACGCGCAAACTTTATGTGGGCTGCAACTAATGCATTGAATGGCTTTATAACACCAGGCGTTCCACAAGACTGGGCTTCACATATGTTAGGACATGAAATGACTTTAGTACATGGAATTGATCATGGTCGTACATTATCCATTATCTTACCAGCAATGATGCGCGTGCGTAAACAACAAAAATGGGATAAATTAATTCAATACGGCCGTCGTGTCTGGAATTTAACAGGAGCTGATGAAGATATCGTTGAAGGAGCTATCGAAAAAACAGAAGCCTTCTTCCAAAGTTTAGGTGCTCCAACTTGCTTTGCTGATGTTGAATTAGGTGAAGAATGTATCGATGAATTATTAGCAGGATTAGAACGTCACGGTAAAGTCAATATCTCAGAACGTGGCGATTTTGATTTAGTAGTTGCACGAAGAGTATACGAAACAGCTTTATAAAAAGGGTGGTTGACTGTGGCAAGCGACTTAATCGAAAATAAATTAAAGTTTCTACCAGATTTACCGGGTTGTTATCTAATGAAAAATCAAGCAGATGAGATTATCTATATTGGTAAAGCGAAAAATTTAAAAAATCGTGTACGTTCTTATTTTCGTGGTGCTCATGATACAAAGACGGAAAAGTTAGTTAGTGAGATTCATCATTTTGAATTCATTGTCACAAAAACTAATAAAGAATCCTTATTACTTGAGATTAATCTAATAAAAAAATATCAACCAAAATATAATATTAAATTAAAACGTGGCACGATGTATCCCTACTTAAAGATTACGAATGAACGCAATCCGCAATTAGTTATCACAAGTACAGTAGAACGTGACGGTGGCAAGTATTATGGACCATATCCCAATGTGCATGCTGCCAATCAGACGAAGGAATTTATTCAAAAGATTTATCCTTTACGTAAATGCGGTAAAAATGAGACAAGAGCTTGCTTTTACTATCATTTGGGGCAATGCATTGGTTGTTGTGATCATGAAGTCTCACCATTAGAATATGAACAACAAATTCAGAAGATTCACCAATTTTTAAATGGTGATGTAAAGTCTGTTAAGAAGATGTTAGTGGAGAAAATGCAAAAGGCTTCAGATAGTTTAGATTTTGAGCAGGCAATTGAGTATCGCAATCAACTCCAATATATTGAGACAACGGTTGAAAAGCAGCATATTATGTCGAATGATTTTGTTAATCGTGATGTCTTTGCTTTTTATTGTGAGCGAGGTTGGATGTCGATTCAAGTCTTTTTATTGCGTCAAGCAACGATTATTAAGCGTGAGGCAGCCTTGTTTCGTTTATTTGAAGAGCCGGGTGAAGAGTTAGCCTCATTTATTGCGCAATTCTATCAAGATCCTAATCATATTCTACCAACTGAAATATTGGTGCCGGAAGCAGTAGACCATATTTTAATTGAAGAAACAATTGGTGTAGCTACCACAACTCCTAAGCGTGGCAACAAAAAAAGGATGCTTGATTTGGCGACTCAAAATAGTGAGATTGCTTTAAAAGAAAAGTTCCGTATCGAATATCAAAAATATAACCGAACCATTGTGCCGATTGAAGAATTAGCACAAGTCTTAGGAATGGAATCGTTAGAAGTGATTGAAAGTTTTGACCATTCAAATATTCAAGGAACAAACCCAATTTCAGCGATGGTTGTCTACCACAATGGCATTCCTGAGCGTAAAAATTATCGTAAATATAAAATCAGAACAGTTATTGGTAGTAATGAATATGCGACAACTCAAGAAGTTATTCGTAGACGGTATAGTCGTCTATTAAAAGAGGGAAGTCAGATGCCTAATCTGATTTTAATGGATGGTGGAAAAGTTCAGATGAAGGCCGCTAGAGAAGTCTTGGAATACGAATTAGGTATCAGTATCCCGATTGTTGGTATGGTTAAAAACGACAAACACCAAACATCGCATTTATTAGTATTTACTGATGAGCAAGAGCAAGAAGAATTTCGTCAGATTGAATTGAATCCATCTAGTCAGGCTTTTCGCTTAGTAGAACGTATTCAAGAAGAAGTTCACCGATTTGCAATTACTTTTCATCGTCAAGTTAGAAGTAAGAATTCATTCGCTTCAACATTAGATGCGATACCAGGAGTTGGGCCTAAGACACGTGCCAAACTCTTAAAAAACTTTAAAACCATTCCGGCAATCAAAGCGGCAACTATAGAAGATTTTGCAGCTATTGGTATTAACCAAAAAATTGCAGAAAATATATTAAAAGCACTCTAAACTAAAAAGAAGCACAAGTTCCTAAAAAACGGTCTTTGTGCTTCTTTTTGTATTCGTATAAGTTTGTGAATTTCAATCAGCTATTTGTGAAATATATTTGTGGTTTTGTGAAGCCGGTTAATACGCTTGTGAAATTCTTTGGTTGATTAGTCTTCGCCGGGACGCATAGGACGTTTGTAACGGCTTTGTTTATCTTTTCTAATAATAGTGCGTGGTGATTTGCGTTTTGAATGAAAACTACTGAATAAATCTTGCATTTTAACATCATCAAAAAGTTCTAAGTTCTTATCAGCAAAATACATTGCGTCATTATGCCAATCCGAATGGTAATAATTAAATAATTCAGTGACAGCTTGTAAGTGGTCTGCTTTATCACCAGATTTTGCAGTATCTTTTACTTCTTGTAGATATTGTTGCATTTTTGACACACGTTCTTCTTGTATATTCATTCTTTATCCTCCTATCCAATTTCTTAAAATAAGTATAGCATAACTTACAGTAATAGTTGATAGTTTATTTTGCCTTATTAATAGAAAACTTCTCACTGTGAATACTAAGCAATCTGCAAAAAGGGTGCTATCAATTCTTTATCACCGCAAAAATACTCGCTATAAAATGAAGTATCCTCGTAAATAGGGTAGCATCAATATGAATCAGTCCCTATGACAACTCTTCGAAGCGCTTAAATGGAACTTTTTTATAAATCAAATACTGTAAAATACTTAAAATTGGAAACATCATCACTTCTTTAATGACACGCCCTGGTAATAAAGCCCAGTAACCTTTACCAATTAATAATGATAACCAATAAGTATTTAATAGCAGATTAATCACTAATGAAATCAGTAATTGACATAAGAGTATGCGACTAATACTTTTAGGCTTTTTGTATAAAAATAATCCATAAACCATCCCCGTTAACATGGCACTAATAGTAAAACCAGGGAAAAAAGGACCAGATGGACGAATCAATACACCAACTATATCACTTACCCCAGCTACACTTGCACCAATTCCCGGACCGAATAAAGCACCAGCCACAGCGATTGGTAGGGCTTGGAAGCGAACTTCAATACTTGGCGCAATTGGCACTTTAAAAAAGATAGCAACAATTGCTAAAGCGGTTAACATGGCACTAATTGAGAGCACATGAACATTTCTTAATTTTGACATAATAAAAAGACCTCCTTTGCAGTTTCCTTCGACTACATCTAGGCCCAAAAACGCGGATGTTGACGTAGCAGCGGGATGCGGAAAAGAAATCGCAAAAATAACGATATAAGTTACTTCTTTCGTTTCGATGACAACTCCCTGTTCACCAAACACTTAACGCTTCAATTCCTACTCTGCATGTTTAAATTTTTAATATATTGTAACTGAATGGAGAATGAAAAAGCAATCTTTTTGTTTGGAATTTAAAAAGTAATTTTTATTGAATAAAGATTGTCGTAGTTAGTCTGAAAAATAGATGTTTTTCGTCAGAGATATTGAAACACAGCGATTGTTCGCATATAATTAAAGTGAATAAAAATAATAAAAAAGGAGGAGTTTCAATTGAAAGTAAATAAAAGATTAATGTTATTATCTAGTATTTTAGTAGTCGGGGCTATCGCAACACCAACCGCTTTTGCTAAAAGTAATCATGAGCAATTAGCGGAATCAGCAGAGGGGGGAGTTGGAAAGAACGCTGAGAAGAGATCCGATGAAATCGATGTTACAGCACGTGGTGACGTTGCTGATTACTGGAAACCTGAATGGGGAAATCTTTTATGGGATCCATTTAAGTCAGATGCAGTAAAAGATTGGTCTGAAAATGGTCGAACAATCAGTGGTAAACTATTTGCCGGTAATGTTCCTATTATGATTCAGGTTGATCCTGATAAGTATGCGGGTCTAGTGGGGGAAGAAGAGTTTTTAACATGGGGACAAATAACCAGCGATCCAGATGGAAGTTTCTCCTACACAACAAATGAAGATTCCCCAAAAGATACAAAAGTTTTATTGGCTGCATATATAGAAGGTCAATATTTCGCTAGTACTGTATACACACTTGAAAAAGGCTTATCCCTAGAAGATAATGCTAGTCAACCACTTACCCCAACTAATAAAAAGGGCTGGAATGGTGATTATTATTATAAAGATGGCACACCATTAACATCAAAATGGCTTTACGATGAAAATTATCAAAGTTGGTATTATTTCAATGCAGATGGTAAGTACGCTCGTAATCAATGGGTCGGCTCATATTATTTAAAACAATATGGTGCAATGGCTAAAAACGAATGGGTTTATGATGAAAATTCTAAAAATTGGTTCTTTATCAATGCAGATGGAACGTATGCTCATGATACTTGGAAAGGCTCATACTACCTAAAACAATGGGGACATATGGCTAAAAACGAATGGGTATATGATAAAAACGCTAAAAATTGGTTCTTTATCAATGCAGATGGAACGTATGCTCATGATACTTGGAAAGGCTCATACTACCTAAAACAATGGGGACATATGGCTAAAAACGAATGGGTATATGATAAAAACGCTAAAAATTGGTTCTTTATCAATGCAGATGGAACGTATGCTCATGATACTTGGAAAGGCTCATACTACCTAAAACAATGGGGACATATGGCTAAAAACGAATGGGTATATGATAAAAACGCTAAAAATTGGTTCTTTATCAATGCAGATGGAACGTATGCTCATGATACTTGGAAGGGCTCATACTACCTAAAACAATGGGGACATATGGCTAAAAACGAATGGGTATATGATAAAAACGCTAAAAATTGGTTCTTTATCAATGCAGATGGAACGTATGCTCATGATACTTGGAAGGGCTCATACTACCTAAAACAATGGGGGCATATGGCCAAACAGGAATGGATTAAAGATAAAGGGAATTGGTACTACATAAAAGTTGACGGAACCTACGCAAGAAACCAATGGCAAGCAGGTTATTATTTGGGTAATTATGGTCAAATGCTTACTAATACAACAACTCCAGATGGCTATCAAGTTGATGGAGATGGTAAATGGATTAATAAAAACCATTATGGGGATAATTATGATAAATCATTGTTCGGTTGGAATTTAACTTCAGACCAAGTGGCGTATACAGATGCTGAAGCAAGAAGAATTAGTAATAAAATTATTACTAGCGAAATGTCTGATCGAGAAAAATGTAAAGTCATTACAGCATGGATTTTTGGTAATACCTATAAAGATGATAATCAAGGAACAGAAATCTATAAAAAAACACATGCTGATACATCATGGGCAGTGTTCAAAAATCATAAAGCTGCTTGTAGTGGTTATGTGCGAGCTTTCAAATTATTAGGAAAATACGCAGGCTTAAAAGTAGAAATTGTCAATGAAGATCAATGGGCGCATCAGTGGAATCGTGTGTATTTAGCAGATGAAGGAAAATGGATAGCATGCGATTCACAAATAAGGATGGTTGATAGGGAAAGCCTTACACCTAAATATTTTGGATTTTACTTAAAAGAAGTTGCAATGAATGAAGAAGGTCGTTTACAGTTAATAGACGCTGATAGAGAATTTTTATATATTGAGCATAAGAAGGAAGACATGATAAAATGCTGGGATAATAGAGAAAAAGATGCTGATGGTTATTGGACTGATGGTTTTACTACATGGGAATTTACTCTAGAAGAATATATGAAAGCATTAGACACTTATAAAGAGTGGAGAAAATTCGAAAGCGAGCATATGGGAATTGCATTTCTCTAAAACTAAAAGATCACTATTGGGAAAGGCGGAGTGTTGACACTCTGCTTTTTTTGTTTGGAATTTAAAATTATTTTTTCGAGAATCTCATAAGACTAGTTGAAACGCTATCACATTTCAATTAAAATATAAAAGAATAATAAGAAGTAGAAGATGGGGGAATGGGATTGAAAAAAGATATCGAAATCGCTCGTGCAATTGAAAAAGAAAAGATTGTAACAATTGCTAAAAAAATGAACTTAACTCCCGATGATTTAGAATTATATGGGAATTATAAAGCTAAAATAACTTTAGAAAAGCACACAGAATCAATCGAACAAGGGAAAATGGTACTAGTAACAGCTATTAATCCAACACCGGCTGGAGAAGGCAAATCAACTGTCAGTATCGGTCTTGCTGATGCGATGAATGCTAGTGGCTATCAAACGGTGGTGGCATTACGTGAACCATCATTAGGACCAACACTAGGCATTAAAGGTGGAGCAACAGGTGGTGGACAGGCACAAATTGTCCCAATGGAAGATATCAATCTACACTTTACTGGTGATATTCATGCCATTTCAACAGCCAATAATGCTCTCTCAGCCTTAATTGATAATCATATTTATCAAGGCAATGAATTACAAATTGATCCGCGACGCATTACTTGGAAACGGGTTGTTGATTTAAATGATCGCGCCTTACGTCATGTGGTTGTTGGCTTAGGTGGGCCAATCCAAGGCGTTCCACGTGAAGATGGCTTTGATATTACGGTAGCTAGTGAGATTATGGCGATTCTTTGTTTAGCCAAAGATCTGAAAGACTTAAAAGAACGCATTAGTCAGATTGTGATTGGTTATACTTATGATAAAGAACCCATTAGCGTGAAAGATTTAAAAGTTGAAGGGGTTATTACAGCTTTACTAAAAGATGCCATCAAACCAAATCTAGTTCAAACACTAGAACACACACCAGCGATTGTACATGGGGGCCCCTTTGCCAATATTGCTCATGGGTGTAATAGTATTATTGCGACCAAAATAGCTTTACAACATGCAGATTATGTGATTACAGAAGCTGGATTTGGGGCAGATTTAGGTGCTGAAAAGTTCTTAGATATTAAAGTGCCACAATTAGAGAAGGCTCCTGATGCTATTGTTATTGTTGCAACTATCCGCTCCTTAAAAATGCATGGTGGCGTATCATTAGCTGATTTAGCTAAGGGAGAAAATATTCCAGCTATTAGAGATGGTTTTAGTAATTTAGCCAAACATATTGATAGCTTAAAAGCCTATCATGTCCCAGTCATTGTATCGTTAAATGAATTCACAACGGATACTAAATCTGAATTAGAAGCCGTTAAAGAAATGTGTGATAAGCAAGCTATTCCTTGTGTAGAGACATCCATTTGGGCGAACGGTTCAAAAGGTGGTTTAGAATTAGCAAAAACAGTCGTAGATGCCATTCAAACAAATACAAATGACTATACGCCATTAATTCCAGAAGGTACAAGTATGCAAGAAAAAATTGCGTTAATCGCTAAGAATACTTATGGGGCAACAACGATTGAATATAGTGCCAAAGCATTAACACAAATCAAACAATATCAAGAATTAGGTTGGGGAGAATTGCCTATTTGTATGGCTAAAACACAATACTCATTATCGGATAATCCTAAATTATTAGGTAGACCAACTGATTTTGCGATTCATATTCGTGAATTTGTACCAAAGATTGGTGCAGGATTTATTGTGGCTTTAACTGGTAATGTGATGACAATGCCAGGTTTAACAAAAGAACCAGCAGCTTTAGAGATTGATATTGATGAAAACGGGAATATTTCTGGACTTTTCTAGACGAAAATATGAAAGGAAATAGACAGAATTGTTGCTATATCTTAAGGATTTAGATATAATAAAGGTGATTGAATCATTAAGGAGGAATGGAATTGAAACTAAAGAAAAAATTAATGTTATTAACAAGCATGTTAGTAGTTGGTGCAATCTCATCACCAATGACTTTTGCAGAAGATAATACTAAACAAGAAAATCCAACAGCACAAGTTGGTACGGTTGAAAACAATGATGGGAATGTAGTAAATGATTCTCAATCAGCAGTTGATAATAAACCAGACACAGAAACACCAGATAATAATGGTGAAGTAGTTGACCCAACTCCGGATCCAGAAAAACCAGTTGAACCAGCCATCAAAACAGGTTGGGATGGCGCCTCTTATTATATAGATGGCGAAAAAGTAACAGATAAATGGTTAGAAGTTACAGCTAAAGATGCCAAAGATAATGAAACAAAAACATATTGGTACTTCTTTGATGAAAATGGTCAATATGTAACAAATTCTTGGAAAGGTTCATACTACCTAAAAGACAATGGTCAAATGGCGTCTAACGAATGGATCTTTGATAAAGATTATGACAATTGGTTCTTTATTAATGAAGATGGTACTTATGCTCGTTATACATGGAAAGGTTCATATTTCTTAACACAATGGGGTCAAATGGCTAAAGACGGTTGGGCTTGGAGTCCAGATACTGGTTGGCACTACTTCAATACAGATGGTACTTATGTTCAAAACAAATGGATAGGTGCTTATTACATTAAACAATGGGGTTATATGGCGTCTAACGAATGGATCTGGGATAAAGACTACAACAATTGGTTCTTTATCAATGAAGATGGTTCATATGCTCGTTATACATGGAAAGGTTCATATTTCTTAACACAATGGGGCGAAATGGCTAAAGATGGTTGGGCTTGGAGTCCAGATACTGGTTGGCACTATTTTAATCCAGATGGTACTTATGTTCAAAATCGTTGGGTAGGTGCTTACTACATTAAACAATGGGGCTATATGGCGCATAATGAATGGATTTATGATAATAACTATAGCAATTGGTTCTTTATCAAAGAAGATGGTAGATACGCTCGTAATGAATGGATTGGTACATATTATGTTGGAGCAAATGGTGCATATGACAAAAATTATATGGGTACTGATTGGTCTGTTGTGAATGGTACTTGGAAATCACGTTCTGGAAAAGAATATAAAAATGTGGGCTCAGATTTAGTAGTTATTAGTATTGATCAACAAAAATTATGGATTGTACGTAATGGTGATATTGTAACGAATTTAAATGTTGTTACAGGATTACAACATGTACATGATACTCCAAGAGGTAAATTCTCTATTCAAAATAAACAATCTCCAACAGTTTTAGTTGGAGCAGGTTATGCTTCTCCTGTAAGTTACTGGATTCCATTTATTGGTAATTTATATGGAATTCACGATGCATCATGGCAACCATCATATGTCTTTAATAGCGCAAGTTCATTTAAAACAATGGGCTCTAAAGGTTGTGTAAATGTTAAACCTTCTCAAATGGGGCAAGTTTACTCAAAAACTTATGTTGGCATGCCAGTTATTATCTATTAATTAGAATTTAATCAGAATAAAACTTATAGAAGGGATATACTTAAAATGGTATATCTCTTTTTTTAGGTTCTAAACGTGGTAAAATAAAATTATCAAAAAAATAAAAAAATCATTAAAAAAATTCGTAAGATAAAGTAGGAGGGAAATTAATGAATGCGGAAATTATTTCTGTTGGTACAGAATTATTAATGGGGCAAATCGTTAATACGAATAGTGCTTATCTAGCAAATCAATTAGCAGAACTACATATTTCGGTCTATTTTCAACAAACGGTCGGCGATAATCAAAAAAGGCTTTTAGAAGCATTAACACTAGCTCGCTCAAGAAGTGATATTATTATTTTAACAGGTGGTTTAGGTCCGACAACTGATGATTTGACTAAGCAAACCGTAGCCTTATTTTTACAAGAAGAATTGGTAGAAAATCAACAAGCGCTTGATAGAATCATTCATTATCATAAGCAAGCACATCGTCATATGGCGCCTAATAATCGTTTGCAAGCTTTGTCATTTACAAAGGGTGAAACATTGCAGAATTCAGTAGGGTTAGCTACAGGTGCCATTATTTGTCAAGAAGATACACATTACGTATTATTACCAGGCCCTCCAAGTGAATTAATGAATATGTTTCAAAAGGGGGTTGTGCCATATTTAAAGAATGTCAGTCAATCAAATCTTGTCTTTAGTTCACGATTTTTGCGTTTCTTTGGTATTGGAGAATCGCAGTTGGTCACAGATTTAAAAGAATTCATTGATACGCAAGAAAATCCAACAATCGCACCTTATGCTGGGAGTTATGAAGTAGTCCTTCGTTTAACAGCAAATGGAGAATCAGAAGCAGAATGCATTGAAAGGTTAGATCAATTAGAAGATAAGATCCAAGCAATTAGTGGTTCGTATTTTTATGGATATGGAAGAGATAACTCACTAGCAAAAGTAGCAACGGAAAGCTTATTGGCAAGTGGTCAGACAATTGCAGTTGCAGAAAGTTTAACAGCTGGATTATTTCAAGCGACATTAGGTGATCAAGCAGGGATTTCTGCAAGCTTTTTAGGTGGTATGGTTACTTATAGCACAGAAAGTAAAGTCGAACAATTAGGAGTCAGCCAAGAACTGGTTGAAGAATTCGGTGTTGTTAGTCAAGAAGTTGCGCTTGAGATGGCTGAAAAAGTTCGTCAAAAGTTTACTAGTGATATCGGAATGGGCTTTACTGGCGTGGCAGGACCTTCTATGCAAGAAGATAAACCAGTTGGCACAGTCTTTGTAGCTATTGCCAGTGCAAGTGAGAGTCATTGTTTAGCATTGCATCTACCTCATGGGCGTACAGGGAATCGTGAATTAGCTGTCCAATATGGCTTAGATTTATTAAGAAGAACATTAGAAAAATAAAAAAACCGAACAAGTATTCGCTTTTTACTTGCACTTTACTAAAAAAGTGTGTAGTATACATAAGTGAAGAAAGATTCTAAGTGAATAGAATATGGAGGAATAAGAATGGTAGCAAATGATCATCGCGAAAAAGCATTGCAAGATGCATTAAAAAAAATTGAGCGTGACTATGGTAAAGGAGCAGTAATGAAGCTTGGTGAAAAGGTGGATACCCGAATTAAAACAATTCCCTCAGGCTCATTAGCTTTAGACGTTGCTTTAGGAGTAGGCGGATTTCCTAGAGGACGTATTATTGAAGTTTATGGACCAGAATCATCAGGTAAGACAACAGTGGCATTACACGCTATTGCTGAAGTACAAAAAGCTGGTGGTGTAGCAGCTTTTATCGATGCTGAACATGCGCTAGATCCAGAATATGCGACTGCATTAGGCGTTAATATTGATGAATTATTATTATCTCAACCAGATACAGGTGAACAAGGCTTAGGGATTGCGGATGCTTTAGTATCTTCAGGAGCAATTGATATTGTTGTTGTCGATTCAGTTGCCGCTTTAGTGCCACGTGCTGAGATTGATGGTGATATGGGGGATGCCCACGTTGGGTTACAGGCTCGTTTAATGTCTCAAGCTCTACGTAAATTGTCAGGCTCAATCAATAAGACGAAGACAATTACAATCTTTATTAACCAAATCCGTGAAAAAGTTGGAGTAATGTTTGGTAATCCTGAAACAACACCTGGTGGGCGTGCCTTAAAATTCTATTCAACAGTTCGTTTAGAAGTGCGTCGTGCTGAACAAATTAAAAATGGTACGGAAATTATTGGTAATAGAACTAAGATTAAAGTTGTTAAGAATAAAGTAGCTCCACCATTCCGTATTGCAGAAGTGGATATTATGTATGGTGAAGGAATCTCACAAGTCGGTGAATTAATCGATATGGCTAGTGAATTAGATATTATTAAGAAAAGTGGTTCATGGTATTCATATGGGGAAGATCGCATTGGTCAAGGACGTGAGAATGCTAAGAATTACTTAAAAGAACATCCAGAAATGCGTGAAGAAGTCGAAAAACGTGTTCGTCAACACTATAATATGGGTGAAGAAGTTGAAGGCGAAGAACAAGCCGAACAAGTAGAATCAGCTGAATAATCCATTAATAAAGGCTCGCTAATCTATTGTATTAGCAAGTCTTTTTTATTATGATAGAGCTAAAAAGTGGAGGTGTTTTTATGGCGAATATCATCATTAAAAATCAGCATTATCCGATTAAAGCTATTTTATTTGATAAGGATGGTACGATAACGGAATTAGGTGATTTTTGGACAGAACCAACGATTGGTTTTATGAACCGAATAGTAAATGATTTTCCCAATAAAACTTATCATTCAAAAGAAAAAGAAGAGATATTTTTACATGCGGGGATAAAAGGGGATGAATTACTGCCTGATAGTTTGGCGACGGCTGGTAGTATGAAGGATTTTGCTAATTTTTTAGCAGATTACTCTATAATGGATGGCAAAGAGCTCTATCAGGAAGCCTTAGCTTATTTTTGTAAGTATATTGAACAATACCCTGAAAGAATTAAGCCGCTTGGTGATTTAGCGTATTTATTTGAGAGATTAAAGACGGCAAATCTTTTAATTGGTTTAGTTACAAATGATAGCTTACAGACGACTCATTTAATATTAGAGAAGCTAGAGATTAAAGACTTTTTTAGTTTTGTGGCAACGCCGAATGAGTTTCCTGAAAAGCCTTCACGAGTGTCTTTAGATGCTTTTTGTGAACAATTCCAATGTAAACCCGAAGAAGTCGTCTATGTCGGAGATTCATTAGGTGATATGGCATATGGTCAACACACTTTAGCATCAATTGCGGTTATGAATCATCCATCAAGTCAAGCGGCTTTAATCGCATCTAGTCAGGTACAAATTGGGTCAGTGATGGATTTATTATCATTAATAGAATGCGATTAATTATGAAAGTGTCCTATACAAAAGTGCCTAATATTGCTATAATCAAATAAATATAGTATTAATTAGGGGTGCCAAGATGGATATAGTAATACAATTTTTTAAAAAGAAAAATGTCCAACGCTTTATTATATTCTGTATGATATCAATTGCAATTATTTTTATAGCAAAGCCTTTAATCGGTGAAATAGCAGATGGATTAAAGGATGTAACGATTATGAATGAGACGGAATTGTATACAAAATATGATGGAGAAGGGAATAATGAAAAGACACTGAAAATGATTTCTAAAGGAAGTAAAGTCAAGATATTAGAGACGCGTGGTGATTGGTTAAAGATTAAGGATGAAGAAGGTATTGAAGGTTGGATTTCTAAGGCTAGTTTAGATAAAAAAGCTGAGGAAAAGACCACAGTGAATAATCCTACCTATCAAGTAGTGACAATTGAACAAGAACAAGGAATTGTCTATACACAAGCATCAGTTCAATCAATGCGTATGGGTGAAGTAGCTCGGTATGCGCATTTGTTATTGTTACATGATTTTGGTGATGGTTGGGCGCAAGTTCAATATAATGGCCAGGTTGGTTGGGTAGAGACAAAAGACAATGCCATTAATAAAATTGCGACTACAATCGATAGTCCGGAAGCTGTTATTTATGATAAGCCAAATACTAGTGCCAATGTTATTGTAACGCCAGGCCCAGGAGTAGCTTTACAAGTATTAGAAGAATATCCTAAGTTTATAAAAGTAAAATATCAACAGTACACAGGATATATCGAAGGGAATAAAGTAACAGATGCAATTGGTGTCTTGAGAGATTTATTGCGCGATCAGACACATGCAGAACAAGTCCCAACAAATAAAAAAATATTAGTGACCAAATTAAATGAAACCCCAATTGTTGCTGAACCTAACGGAGAAGGCCAAGTGCTAACAACCATTAGTGCTGGAACACAATTGGATTATGAGGATCGTGATGGTGACTACTACAAAATCACGCTAACTTCTGGACAAGTAGGCTATATTCCTTATTGGTTAGTGATTACTAATTTTGCGCCAATTGAAAGCGATGCTACTATCCCAACATCATTAGCAGAAGCAACAATTGTTTTGGATCCAGGACATGGTGGAGTTGATCCGGGGGCGGTCGTTGATTTTAGTCCGGTACATGAAGCGGACTTAACATTACCAACAGCTCAAGCGGTGAAAGCAGCTCTTGAACAAAAAGGAGCGCAAGTGATTTTAACTCGTGAAGATGATTCATCGGTTGGTTTAGTTGAGCGTGCAGAGATTAGTAATAAGAATAATGCCGATATATTCTTGAGTTTGCATTATGATTCTACCGTAGTTGATACTGTTTCGGGTACTACTGTTTATTATTATAGTGCTAATGATCAATCTCTAGCAGAAACGGTTGCGCGTTATTTAAAAGCAAAATTACCACTTCCAAATAATGGCGCATATTTCGAAAATTATGCCGTAACCCGTGAGAATAATCAACCTGCTTTATTAATTGAATTAGGCTATTTAAATAATCATTCTGATAATGCTGTTGTTAATTCAAAAGATTATCAAGAATTAGTAGCAGATGCCATTGTAGCGGCTTTAGAAGAATATTTCCAATAAAGTTAAATAATAGAGTCTTATCGCTTAAACAGGTGATAGGGCTTTATTTTTTGGATAATGACTAACAATCAGAAGACTTGAAGACTAGCTAAAAGTAACGTAAAATAGAATAGTATAGAAACTTAGGGGGAATAAGATGTTAATTGGATCACATGTATCAATGAAAGGCAAGGAAATGCTTTTAGGCTCAGCAAAAGAAGCCAATAGTTATCAAGCTAATGTGTTAATGGTTTACACAGGTGCACCACAAAATACTAAAAGAAAACCAATCGAAGAGATGAATATTCAAGCAGGACAAAATTATATGGAAGAACATGGCTTAGAAGAAGTCGTTGTTCATGCGCCATACATTATTAATTTAGGCAATACGATTAAGCCAGGCTACTTGGATTTTGCGATTGATTTTTTACGAGAAGAGATTAAGCGTGCTGAAGCAGTTGGAGCTAAGCAACTAGTCTTACATCCAGGAGCACATGTTAAAGCTGGGACAGAAGCCGGTTTAGCGCAAATTATTAAAGGATTGAATGAAGTGATTGATCGTGAACAAAAGCTTTCTATTGCTTTAGAGACTATGGCTGGTAAAGGAACTGAATTAGGTCGTACTTTCGAAGAATTAGCAACGATTATTGATGGGGTTCACTATAATGAAAAGTTATCAATCACATTCGATACTTGCCATGTGCATGATGCAGGTTATAATATCAAAGAAGATTTATCAGGAGTACTAACAAAATTCGATAAGATTATCGGTTTGGATCGTTTACAAGTATTGCATGTCAATGATTCTAAAAATATTTGTGGAGCTAAAAAAGACCGCCATGCTAACTTTGGCTTTGGTGAAATTGGTTTTGAAGCGTTAATGCAAGTGGTTAATGAACCGATATTTAAAGATATTCCAAAAATCTTAGAAACACCTTGGGTAGGAGAAGATAAAAAGAATCAAGTAGCTCCATACCAACGTGAAATTGACATGATTAGAAAAAATCAATTTGATCCAATGATGCTAGAAAAACTAATGGCTCAATAATGTTAAAGGGGAGATGATTAGATGGTAGAACATTCTAAATTATGCCGTTGCTCATGTGATACACATCGTCATAATGAACAACACGGACATAAACATTCAAAAGACTGTCAAGTAACAACTGCAATTGAAGTCTTAAAAAAAGCTGGATTAAAATATACAAAAAAACGTGAAAAAATGATTGAAGTATTTATTAATGAAAATCGCTATCTATCAGCTCGTCAAGTCCAAGAAATACTAACAAAAGAGTATCCAAGTTTAAGTTATGATACAATCTACCGTAATTTATATACATATGTTTCATTGAACATTTTAGAAGAAACAGAATTAAACGGTGAAAAGCTATTCCGCTTCCGCTGTCAAACACATTCGCATCACCATCACTTTATTTGTGAAAGATGCGGACGAACAAAGGAAATCCCGATTTGCCCAATGGATTATTTTGAAGACCAGTTGAAAGATTGCCAAATTACTAGCCATAGATTTGAAATTTTTGGTATCTGTGATTATTGTTTAGCGCATGATTCAGAAAGCTTGTGAAAATAATAAGAATTTATTTTCAAAAAAGATTGACTTAATTTCAAACATTGCTTATAATAAACAAAGGACAAATTCTATTGAATACATTTTAAAAATGTGAGGATAGAAACAGTTACTTTTTAGTTCGGAGGGAGGGAAAAGAATATGTCAAAAACAGTTGTTCGCAAAAACGAATCACTTGATGATGCTCTTCGTCGCTTCAAACGTACTGTTTCTAAAACAGGTACTTTACAAGAGGCTCGCAAACGTGAGTTTTACGAAAAACCAAGCGTGAGACGTAAGAAAAAATCTGAGGCAGCACGTAAACGTAAATTCTAATCTAATAAAATTAGATCATTACAAATTTTTAGCTGGAATTTCATTATTCCGGCTTTTTTTGTGCGCATTTTTTGAAAGAATACCAAGAAAACCTCATAAGCTTTAGCTTTGTGTATGGCACCTCATGCAAGAACGATTTGTCGAGAATAATTCCTAAAACTAGATAAACTAATTATCCCCCGCAAAAGATTAGCTTCTCTAAAGTTTTCGTAAATACCAATGGTCGACTCTGATTGAGTGGGCTATTTTTTTGTGATATAATATCCTAATAAACAGTGTTGTCTAAAATGATTCTAGCTTGTTTGCGAATAAAGGCAATAATGATTTTTGACACTAATAAGATAAAAGATACAACATATCAAGGAGGAAGTAAAATGAGTTTAAAAGAAGTATTAAATAATGATATTAAAACAGCTATGAAGGCAAGAGATAAAGCGACATTAGATGTTTTAAGAATGATTAAAAGTGCAGTACAAAAGGAAGAATTAACGAAAAAGGCTGAATTAACTGCAGAGGAAGAATTAACTATCTTATCACGTGAAGCAAAACAACGTCGCGACTCTCTAGCAGAATTCATTAAAGCAGAACGTGAAGATTTAATCGAAAAAACAAAAGTAGAAATCAGTATTGTTGAAAAATATTTACCAAAACAATTATCAGCAGAAGAAGTACAAGAAATTATTCGTGAAACTGCCAAAGATATTGAAGCAGATTCAATGAAAGCATTCGGTAAATTAATGGGTGCTGTAATGCCTAAATTAAAAGGTAAAGCAGATGGTAATGTTATTAAAGAAGAAGTTAAAAAATTCTTATCATAAAATTTAGTAAGTCTAAGGGGGATGGGATTTGGATAAAGAGTTAGTAGAAGACCTTGTGATGATTGTTGACTCAACTATTCTATCGGCTTTATTTGGGGCACACGATCAACATATCCAATTAATAGAAGATTCTTTTCAAGTGGAGATTGCTGTAAGAGGAGAAAAAGTTACTATTAAAGGGGATCAAGAGGTAGTACAACAAGTCCGTTTATTATTAGAAGAATTACAAAATTTATTATTAAAAGGAACGCCAATTACACAAACTGATATTGCGAGTGCTATTAAGATGTGTAAAAAAGGTACGCTAGATTATTTTGTGAATTTATATAACGAAGAGATAGGGCGTACATATGCAGGGAAGCCAATTCGTGCTAAAACTTATGGCCAACAGCAATATATTCACGCAATTAAAAAGACGGATGTGATTTTTGGTGTGGGGCCTGCTGGTACAGGTAAGACTTATTTAGCGGTTGTCATGGCTGTTAATGCTTTAAAAAAAGGTGATGTTAAAAAGATTATTTTAACTAGGCCGGCTGTTGAAGCAGGGGAGAGTCTTGGATTTTTACCAGGAGATTTAAAAGAAAAAGTCGATCCTTATTTACGTCCGATTTATGATGCTTTGTATAATATATATGGTGTGGAGCATACAAATCGTCTCTTAGAACGTGGCGTGATTGAGATTGCACCATTAGCATATATGCGTGGTCGTACTTTAGAAGATGCTTTTATTATTTTAGATGAAGCACAGAATACGACTAAAGCGCAAATGAAAATGTTTTTAACTCGTTTAGGATTTGGCTCAAAAATGATTGTGAATGGTGATAAAACACAAGTCGATTTACCAAAAGGCACAACTGGCAGTGGGCTTGTCGACGCTTGTCAAAAATTAAAAGGAATCAATGGCATAGCTTTCGTTGAATTTGATGAAATGGATGTTGTAAGGCATCCGATTGTCTCAAGTATTATCAATGCTTATAAAGAAGATGATGAACATTAAGAAAGCGAGGATGTTATGAAACAAAAATTAAGGTATGTACAAAGGAAGTTAGGAACTTTTTACCTTCCGATACTATTGGCACTATTTGTTGTTATTTCAGTATTAATTAGTTGGACCAGTATTAGACCTAAACAATACTCTTTCCAATTGAATGAAGTAGCACAAGAGACTATTCGTGCTACTAGAACTGTAGAAGATACCGAACAAACAAAAATTAATAAACAAGTTGCTAGTGATAGCGTCGTTGATATCTATCATTATGATAGCGAGATTGTGAATCAGCAATTAGACTATATTACGAACTTTTTCTCAGCTATTCGCGTAGTTGCAGGGAAATCATCAGCAGATATTGGTATGGCTCTAGGAAAGGTGTCAAGCGATGATAGTACTACCTCTAAAAATTATGTAGCGACTATGGAAGATCGTGTACAATTTTTCCGTAAGAGCTTGGATGAAACCAATAAAAATATTAAAGATTATGCTGTTTTTATTCCAGATTGGGCAATTAGTGCGGTATTAAGTGCTAATGATACACAATTAACCAATTACGAAACAGTACTCCATCAAATTGTTCAAGAAGAAATGTCTACATCAATTAAAGAGTCAAATCTTACAGAAGTTACAGAAGAAGCGGATAAGCGATTATTTTATTATAATTTCACTGATAAAGAGCGTGAATTATTAGAAGAATTGCTAAATAATGCGATTATTAGTAATAATGTATTAGATACCCAAGCAACAGAACGAGCCAAGGAAGCGGCTGCTGATGCGGTTAATCCGGTAAAAATTCTTCAAGGACAAGTTATTGTACAAAAAGGACAAGTCATCAATACAACCGATATTAAGCAATTAGAATTATTAGGAATGATGAATAGTACTCCAAGTTATCATGTATTATTAGGTTATATTGCTTTATTAGCGATTGTAGTGATTGTATTAGCGAAAAATTATTACAGAGAATTAAAGAAATGTACTACCGAAGATCAAAAGGAAACAGTTGCTACTCAAACAACAGCTTTTGTATTTTTCTTTATCATTTCACTAATTGGTTTAGTAGTTATTCAATTAATTCAAGCAAGGGGTACTGATGAAGTTGGTTTATTATTCCCTGTTGGAGCAATTACTTATTTAGTTTATCGTGCGACTCATAAAATGCGTTATGCTTTAGGGACATTAACTTTTCTTCCGATATTTGCATTGTTTATCTATCAAACAGAATCAAATCTTTTACAAGTCATTATTGTTTTCTCATTTTATTTATTGGTGGGGATGATTGGTTTTGTATTAGCATTACAAGCAGATAAACGTGAATTGTCTATGAAACATTTTTTATCGGTTGTTATTATTCATGTATTAGCGATTAGTCCATTGGTTTTATATAGTAATTATGAAATCTATTCAAAACCAGTAGTCTTAATGTTAATCTTTTCGGTGATTAATGCGATTGAGACAGTCTTAATACCGGTTATTGTTGAGCCGTATGTAGAGTATTTATTTGAAGATAGCTCAGTCTTATTATTAACTGAATTATCAAATCCAAACCAAGAATTACTAAAACAATTAATTACGATTGCGCCAGGAACCTATCATCATAGTTTAATGGTTGCTAATATTTCAGCCAATTGTGTGGAAGCGGTAGGGGGAGATTCACTTCTTGCTAGAGTGGCAAGTTATTATCATGATATTGGTAAGATTGAACACCCATTATTCTTTATTGAGAATTTACCTGCTGGAATGGAAAGCCCACATAAATTATTAACCCCATATGAATCTAAAGAGATTATCTTTGGACATGTAACTAAGGGAGTAAAAATTTTGGAACAGCACGGCTTACCACAACCAATTATTGATGTATGTGCCCAACACCATGGTACAACCCTAATGAAATACTTCTATGCAGAAGCCTTAAAATCAGATCCTGACGCTAAAGAAGAAGATTTTAGATATCCAGGACCAAAGCCACAAACAAAAGAGGCAGCTATTATTAATTTAGTAGATAGTGCTGAAGCTGCTACACGTGCGATGAAAGAGCCAACCTTAGAAAAAGTTGAAAAACTAGTTCATGGATTAGTGATGAGTCGTGTAGAAGATGAACAATATATTGAATGTAATTTAACAATTCAAGAATTGAAAATCGTTGAGAAAAATATCGTCACCTCTTTAAATGGAACATTCCATTCAAGAATCGAATACCCAACGATTAATAAGAAAGGAAGTAAATAGCATGCAAGTTGAATTAATCGATGAAACAGAAGTAGTAGAACAAGCTTTTCAAGATTTAGTAGAAGATATTGTTAAGTTCGCAGCTGATTATATGAAATATCCAGCCAATCGTGAATGTTCCATTACTTTTATTTCAAACGAAAGAATTCGTGAAATTAATCGCGAATTTCGTAATAAAGATGCAGTAACAGATGTCATTAGTTTTGCGTTAAATGATGATGATGCTGATTTATTCTCTATGATGGAGATTGAAGGCGAGGATACTGATTTTGTAACAACAATTGGGGATATTGTTATCTCAGTAGACCGTGCTAAAGAGCAAGCAGCAGATTATGGTCATTCAATTGAGCGTGAGCTTGGATTCTTAGCATTACATGGATTCTTACATTTAAATGGTTATGATCACCAAACGCCTGAAGAAGAAGCAGAAATGATGGGGCTTCAGGAAGAAATCTTAACAGCATATGGTTTACAAAGAGATTAATAAGCAAACGGAAAAGAACCCCGACTTTTTCCAATCATTTCGTCATGCGATAGATGGTATTATTACTGTCTATCGTGATGAGCGAAATATGCGCTACCATACCTTAATTGGTGTCATTCCATTAGTATTAGCATGGTTCCTTAATGTTTCAGCTTTAGAGTGGATTATGCTAATCTTTTGCATATTCTTTGTGATATTGATGGAATTTTTAAATACTATTACGGAAAATGTAGTGGATTTAATTGTGGATCATAAGTATCATATTTTAGCAAAGAAAGCTAAGGATATTGCAGCCGGGTCAGTATTAATTACGGCCGCATTTACGGTAATAGTAGCAGGTATTATTTTTATACCAAAAATTATAGATTTACTAGTAATGAATAGATAGGAGAATATATGTTTAATAAACCAGGATTCAAATCAGGCTTCGTTGCCATCGTAGGGCGTCCCAATGTAGGGAAATCAACATTTATGAACAGAGTATTAGGTCAAAAAATTGCGATTATGTCCGACAAAGCTCAAACAACAAGAAATAAAATTCAAGGTGTCTATACACAAGATGACGCACAAATCGTATTCTTAGATACACCAGGAATTCACAAACCTAAACACGAATTAGGGAACTTCATGGTAGAAAGTGCTTATTCAGCTTTAAAAGAAATCGATGCCGTCTTATTTATGGTTAATGCCAATGAAAAGCGTGGACCAGGAGATGACTTTATCATTGAAAAGCTAAAAAATGTTAAAGCACCAATCTTCTTAGTTGTAAACAAAATCGATTTAGTATCACCAGACGAATTAATTGAACGTATTGATCGTTACCAAGATACAATTAATTTTGAAAAAGTCATTCCAATTTCTGCTTTAGAAGGAAATAATGTCGATACATTAATGACGGAATTAGTAGACGCTTTACCAGAAGGACCACAATACTATCCAAGTGATCAAGTAACTGACCACCCAGAATATTTCATCGTTTCTGAATTAATTCGTGAAAAAATCTTACAATTAACTCAAGAAGAAATTCCTCACTCAGTTGCCGTAACCGTTGATAAAATGCAACGTGATGAATACGATAAAGTCCATGTATATGCGAATATTATTGTAGAACGTTCATCTCAAAAAGGAATGGTCATCGGTAAAGGTGGTAAATTATTAAAAGAAGTCGGTATCCGCGCAAGAAAAGATATCGAAGCTTTATTAGGGAATAAAGTCTATTTAGAATTATGGGTGAAAGTCGATAAAGATTGGCGTAAGAAAAAATCTCATATTGAAGATATGGGTTATCGTACAAGTGATTACAAAAAATAAAAATAGGTGATTAGATGACTTATTACCAAGAATTTGAGGGGATTGTCTTATTTCAATTACCTCATCGAGAAAAAGATGCTTTAGTAAAAATCTTTACAAAAGAGCATGGAAAAATGATGTTTTTTTTAAAAAACTTACAACAAAATAATCATCCTTTAAAAGCGGCTTCGGTACCATTTTCGAAAGCCGTCTTTTTAGGACATATTTCAGACCAAGGGCTATCTTTTTTAAAGGATAGTCGTGATTTAGTTCATTGTACCAGTGTTTTTGAAGATATTTATAAAAATGCTTATGCAACATATATGATGCATTTGGCTGATGCGGCGATTGAAGACCGTATTAAATCAGTGGCTTTGTATCAATTACTAGATGAATCTTTATTTGCTTTACAAAAGACGGATTGCCCGCAATTAGTGGTTCATTATTTTGAGATAAAGATGTTAGCATTTTTTGGTCTTAAAATGAATTGGGAGCATTGTGCTTTTTGTCAACAAACAAAAGGGGCATTTGACTTTTCAATTCCGCAACAATCGATTATTTGTTCAAGACATTTTGACGAAGATCCTTATCGTATGCAAATGTCACCGAAAGCCTTGCATATTGCGCGTCAATTAGCCTTTATTAAGAGTCCTAGACAATTAGGTCAAGTGCACCTTCATTCAGAGACACTAGCTGATTTAAAGCGTTTAATGGATGAAATATATGAAGAATATGTGGGGATTCATTTGAAAAGTAAAAAATATATAGAACAAATGATTGATTGGGAGAAAAAATTAACACAAATAAAAAAATAAAAAAGAAAGGTAGAGAGATATTATGAAAAATAACTTCGAGCAACAATTACGAAAAGACATTTTAAAACGTAATATCTTTCTATCAGTTTTATTAGTAATTGTCTTTTTTTGTAGTAGTTTACTTGGAATTTTGAGTTATGAATATCATCAGATCATAAGCTTTACCCAAGAGACTAGTAAAAAAATTGATGAGGTAAGTAGTGGTATTGATGGGTATTTGACAGCTATTAGTAATTATGAAGCCAAACTTTTTTTAGCAAGTCAAGAAAACAAACGCATTAAATATACTAATTTTTATAATGAGCATGGAACAAGTTTGTCAACGGATTTAGATATCGTGAATGTTGATTTTGAAGAAGTCTTCTCGACGAATAATCAGACTGTTAAGAGCTTGCTTTTTGATTATTTAAAGACAGTTTGCCAAAGTGTGGATTTTAAAGAGAATCCAATGATTGTTAGGATTTTTCATGATTTAGATGGTACAAGCTTTTTATTACAAGTTAAGCCCATTAGACAAGCAGGGAAAATCATTGGTTATGGGGTGGTTAGTCTGTCTAGTGATGAATTGCAACCCTTGATTCAGCATAGTGCGACTCATTATGTTGTTATGGACCAATTTAATAATTGTTTATTAACAAGTTCTGAACAATTTGTAGAAGGCTCATTAGATAAATTTGCCGAAGCATATCGTCATGTTCCGCGAATTTCCGTTAAGAATGGGCAATTAGTTTTTGCTAAAAAGCAACTGCTAGCAAATGGCTTAGAATTATTTACGTATAATAATGCCGTATCTGTGATGTTGTTATTTATTGTTATTTTAATTTTGGTGGGTATCCTGAGTATGGTCTTATTAGTAGAATCTTTTCGAATTTCTAAGACAATTGCGAAACGGAATGCCAAGTCAGTTAATCAATTAGTGAAAGAAACAGAATTAATTGTTCATGGTTATCAAATGAAGATTAATATGGATACAGGTGATGAATTTGAATATTTAGCTACTCAAATTAATAAGATGATTAATATTTTAAATCGGATGCACCATAATACATTATTATTAGAAAAAGAAAAACGACAAATGGAAAAATTATTATTAGACGCCCAGTTTAGGCCACATTTTTTATATAATACATTAGAGACAATGCGCGTAACGTGCTTTGATAATCCTAAAGTAACGGAAGCTTTAATCTTATCATTGAATCGTATTTTGCGGTATAGTGTTGATGATGGCTTGACAGATGTTATTTTAGAGGATGATTTAGAAGTATTAGAGGAATTTATGTACATTAATAGTGTGCGTTATCAAAAGTTTTCTTATGTGGTTGATGTAGAAGAAAGTCTTTTAATGCAAGTCTACCCTAAATTATTTTTATTACCATTAGTTGAAAATGCCTTGAAATATGGTATGCAATCAAGAGAAGATTTAGAAATTACTATTAAAGGCTATGTAAAAGGGGATAAAGCCTATTTTGATGTGTGTGATAATGGAGCAATCTGTAATGAGGAAGCTAAGGAAAGAATTTATCAACAAATTAATGGATCAGGCACCTTGCATGGTATATCGAATATTATCCGTCGTCTTCAAATGATGGACAAACAACCAGAATTAGTAATTCTTCGAGAACATCATCAAAATATTTTCCGAATTATTGTTAAGAATGGAGGGATTTGATGTTAAAAGTCGTAATTGTAGAAGATGAACACTTAATTCGTAAATGGATTAAGAACTGTCTGGAGACAAGTGATTTTGACATAAAAGTTGTTGGTGAAGCTTGTAATGGTGTAGAAGGAATTCAATTGATTGAAGCTAAGCAACCAGCTATTGTCTTAACAGATTTGAATATGCCACTTAAAACAGGTTTTGAAATGTTTGAAGCAACCACACATCTTAGTTATGAAAAAATAGTCTTGTCGGGCTATAATGATTTTCATAATGCACGAGAGGCCATCAAATACCAAGTCGTTGATTTTGTCGCGAAACCAATTCGTGCGGAAGAATTATACAAAGCCCTCCAAATTGCGATTTATCGTTATCAGCAAATGAATGTAAACCAACAAACTCAGATTGAAACAGCAAAAGTTGATATTGGATTAGCAACCTACCACGGCAATGATGAATGTGTTTTAAAAACATTAGCGTATTTACATCAGAATTATTCCGACAATAATACTATTGCTGAGATTTCTTTTCAATTGGGTTATAGTGAAAGTTATCTCTATAAGCGCTTTAAAGAAGAGATGGGCTTAACCATTAATCAATATAAGACCAAATACCGCATTTTGAAAGCCTTAAAATATATGGAAGATCAACCACATCTAAAAATATATGAAATTGCTGATGCAGTAGGTTTTAGTGATTATAATTACTTTAATCGTGTTTTTAAAAAAATAATTGGAATGAACGCCTCAGATTATAAAGAAAAACTCCAAGAGTAGAGAATTCTCTCTATTTTGTGGAGTTTTTTTATGTATTGAAAACGCTTTTTTGGTATATCCTTAATGTATAGAAAACGTTAACAAATCAATCAGGAGGTTTTTATAATGAAAAAAAGTATTAAATTTTTAGCAGCTAGTGTATTAGCTTTAGGATTAGTAGGTTGTTCTAATGGCGCAACAGATGATAATGCAGCAGATAAATTAGTCGTATATTCTCCAAACTCAGAAGGATTAATTAATGCAACAATTCCTGCTTTTGAACAAAAATATGGCGTTGAAGTAGAATTAATTCAAGCTGGTACAGGTGAGTTGTTCAAGAAAATTGAAAGTGAAAAAGAAGCTCCAGTTGCAGACGTTATTTTTGGTGGATCATATACACAATATGCAACTAATGGTGAATATTTTGCTGAATATGTCTCTCCAGAAGATGAAAATGTTGTTGAACAATACCGTAATACAACAGGATATTCAACACCTTATACTTTAGATGGTAGTGTATTAATCGTGAATCCTGATTTAACAGAAGGTATGAATATTACAGGATATAAAGATTTATTAAATACAGACTTAAAAGGGAAAATCGCAACAGCTGATCCGGCTAACTCATCAAGTGCATTTGCGCAACTAACTAATATGTTGATTGACAATGGTGGCTATGAAAGTGACGCTGCTTGGAAATATGTATTTGACTTATTTGACTTAATTGATGGTAAAGTATCATCAAGTTCATCAAATGTTTATAAAACGGTAGCAGATGGTGAAATGGCAGTAGGATTAACTTATGAAGATCCAACTGTTAAATTATTAAACGATGGCGCAAATGTAGAAATTGTTTACCCAGAAGAAGGAACAGTCTTCTTACCAGCATCAGCAGCCATCATTAAAGATGCACCACATATGGATAATGCGAAAAAATTTATTGATTTTATTATTTCACAAGAAACACAAGATGTATTAGGAACAACAACAACTAATCGTCCAGTACGTATTGGTGCAAAAACTAGTGATAATATGAAACCAATTGACGAAATTAAAATCTCAGAAGAAGATTACACATATGTTATTGAGCACAAAGCAGAAATCGTAGACCGTTACAATGAAGTATTTATTGACACACAATCTAACTAAAGCCAGAGAGGAATGATTTGATGAGTAAAATTGTTATAGATAATGCGAAAAAAGTATTTGGGGATACAACCGTAATTGAAGATTTAAATGTTCATATTCCAGATGGTAGCTTATTTACCTTATTAGGACCTTCAGGATGTGGGAAAACAACACTATTACGTATGATTGCAGGTTTTAACTCAATTGAAGGCGGAGATTTTTATTTTGGAGAAAATAGAATTAACGATATTGAACCTAGTAAACGAAATATCGGTATGGTTTTCCAAAACTATGCAATTTTTCCTCATTTAACCGTTAAAGATAATGTAGCTTTTGGATTAAAACAACGTAAATTACCCAAAGACGAAATCGAAAAAACAACTGAAAAATATTTAAAATTAATGCAAATTGATCAATATAAAGATCGTAAACCAGAACAATTAAGTGGTGGACAACAACAACGTGTAGCCCTAGCTAGAGCCTTAGCCATCCACCCAGATGTATTATTAATGGATGAACCACTATCAAACTTAGATGCTAAACTTAGAGTAGATATGCGTCAAGCGATTAGAGAAATCCAACATGAAGTTGGTATTACAACAGTATACGTAACTCATGACCAAGAAGAAGCAATGGCTATCTCAGACCAAATTGCTGTAATGTATGGTGGTGAAATCCAACAAATCGGACGTCCAAAAGAATTATATCACCGTCCAAATAATACATTTGTGGCAACATTTATCGGTCGTACAAATATTATTGATGCAAAATTAGTTAACCATGATGGAAAAGCTCATTTACAATTTGAAAATGGTCAAGAATTAGCATATCCATTATTAGATGGTGCCAAAGATCAAGCAATTAAAGTAAGTATTCGTCCAGAAGAATTTATGCGTGAAGCTGATGGTGAATTTGAAGCAACGATTGAAGATAGTGTTTATTTAGGTAGTGTTACTGAATATTATGTGACAATTCCAGGCTTCAATCAACGTGTTCAAGTCAGCGAAGAATCAACTTTCAATGAAGATTTAGGGAAAGGAGATACATTCAAATTAGCTGTTAATTTACAAAAAATCAATGTATTTACAGCAGATGGGTCACAAAACCTTTTAGGAGGTGGCGCGCATGCAAAAGGATAGTAAAAAAATAAATCTTTGGACAGCAATGTCCTTTCTAATCTTTATTGTCTATTTATTATTCTTGGTATATCCAATTTTCCAAGTATTTATTCAAGCGATGTTTGTTGATGGACATTTCTCATTAGCGAATTTCTCAACATTCTTCTCAAAACGATACTATTCGGAAACTTTATGGAACAGCTTTAAAGTATCAACAACTGCAACAATCTTTGCGTTAATTGTAGGTAGTTTATTAGCTTACTTATTCTCAATGTATCAATTCAAAGGTAAAAAGTTACTACAGATTTGTATTATCATTGCCTCAATGTCGGCACCATTCGTTGGAGCGTACTCATGGATCTTATTATTAGGTCGTCAAGGCGTGATTACAAAATTTTTAATGAACACCTTACATTTCCCTCAAATTGATATTTATGGATTTGGTGGAATCGTATTAGTATTCACATTACAATTATTCCCATTGGTTTTCTTATATGTTTCAGGGGCCTTCAAAAGTATTGATAGCTCAGTTTTGGAAGCTGCAGAAAGCATGGGTTCAACATCTTTTGATCGTATGGTAAAAGTTATCTTGCCTTTATTAACCCCAACATTATTAGCTGCAGCATTACTAGTATTTATGCGCGCGTTTAGTGATTTTGGTACACCAATGTTAATCGGTGAAGGTTACCGTACTTTCCCAGTATTAATCTATAAAGAGTTCATCAGTGAAGTCGGTGGGAACGCAGCATTTGCCTCTTCATTAGCAATTATTGCGATTACCATTGCCTTAGCGATTTTCTTAATTCAAAAATATGTAGCAAATCAATTTAGTTTTAGTATGAATTCACTACACCCAATCCAACCAAAACAATTGACTGGATTCAAACAAGCATTAGTCTATATCGTGGTATTTGGAACAGTATTCATCGCTGTTTTGCCACAATTATATCTAACATATACATCATTCTTAAAAACATCAGGAATGGTATTTGTACCAGGATATTCATTAGATAGTTACCGCATTGCTTTTGATCGTATGGGATCTGCAATCTTAAACACTATCAGAATTCCATTAATGGCTTTAGTTATCGTTGTAATCTTTGCGACAATTATTTCATACTTAGCAGTCCGTAAGAAAAACTTCTTTACATCAATGATTGATAGCTTAAGTATGATTCCATATATTGTGCCAGGTACAGTATTTGGTATTGCATTTATTACGTCATTTAATACAGGTGTCTTTGGAACTGGATTCTTAGCAATTACAGGTACTGCATTTATTATGGTGATGTCATTATCAGTTAGACGTTTACCATATACAATTCGCTCATCTGTTGCTAGCTTATTACAAATCTCACCAAGTATTGAAGAAGCAGCTGAAAGTTTAGGCTCAAGCCGCTTAAATACTTTTATGAAAGTAACAGTACCGATGATGATGTCAGGGGTTATCTCAGGAGCAATCCTTTCTTGGGTAACAATGATCTCAGAATTATCAACATCAATCTTATTATATAACGTTAAGACAAAAACAATGACAGTTGCCATCTATACCGAAGTTTTACGTGGGAATTACGGTGTCGCAGCAGCCTTGTCAACAATCTTAATGGTCTTAACCATCGCATCACTATTACTATTCATGAAAGTATCTAAGAGTGACAGCATTACATTATAACCCCTTATCACCAATCTATTCACTATGAGTAGGTTGGTGTTTTTATAGTTAAAGAGAAGACAAATATTGATAAAATAACTAAAAATACATAGGAAATTATTGGCAAACTCACTATAAAAGGTGTATAATGATTAATGGATTAAGTTTTATTGAACTGGAAATTATTTATAAAAAGTAGGTAGAAGTACTTGCTAAAGTAGTTAATTCGAGGTATAATACAACTTGTGTAAAATATGCAGCAGGAATGAAGAAGCTCGTCAACATTTTATCAACTTATCTGAGTGTAACTAGTAACCAGCGCTGCAAAAGGTGAACGTTCAAGATAAAATGCACGAAATCGATCAAACCGTTTCTTATTTTACTCCAAAAAATAAAAATTATTGGAGGAATGTTCAATGTCACGTTACACTGGACCAAGCTGGAAATTATCACGTCGTTTAGGCGTATCACTTTCAGGAACAGGTAAAGAAATCGCACGTCGTAACTACGTGCCAGGTCAACACGGACCTAACAACCGTAAAAAATTATCAGAGTATGGTTTACAATTACAAGAAAAACAAAAATTACGCCATATGTATGGAATGAATGAACGTCAATTCGTTACTTTATTCAAAAAAGCTGGTAAAATTAAAGAGGGTAAACATGGTGAAAACTTCATGATTATGCTTGAAACTCGTTTAGACAATGCTGTATACCGTTTAGGTTTAGCAACTACTCGTCGTCAAGCTCGTCAATTAGTAAACCACGGCCACATCACAGTTAACGGCAAACGTGTTGATATCCCATCATACGCTATCCAAGTTGGAGACGTTATCGGTGTTCGCGAAAAATCTCGCGACATGAAAATCATTAAAGAAGCAGTTGAATCTTTATTCGGCCGCCCAGAATTCGTTACTTTCGACGAAGAAAAATTAGAAGGTTCATTCAACCGTCTACCATTACGTGAAGAGTTAACAGCTGATGTTGACGAATCATTCATCGTTGAATACTATAACAAATTAGGTTAATATTCTTAACGATTTTAAAACTACTAAGATGTTTTTTTGAACATTTTGGTAGTTTTTTTGTATATAAAAATAAATGATGCCATTGAAGTAATTCTTCAATAACACCATTTATGCTAGAACCAAAATGCCCTAACGATTACTAGTGCTATACCAGCAACAGTTACGGCATAGAGCAATGTCATTTACTAAAGAGATATGCTAGAATAATGAAAAAGAAATCATTATTGAGAGATGAAAGGGTGTGTTAGTTTGGGAGTATTTTGTATTATCATTGTAACTGAGTATCTACCAATTGTGATGACTAGTATTGGTGCGATCGTGCTATTAGTATTCAATGATAGATATTATCAGAAAAATAAAAAGATAGTTAATACATATGTCAGTGAAGGCTTAGCGTTAGGGATGGTATTAGGATGCGTATTAGCAGTTTTATTACATGTTCCAACTAGCATGGGGATTGTGTTAGGGGAAATTATTAGCGTATGTATCGGTGGAACAATCAAAAAGAGTGACTGATGTTATATAAAATGGAATGCACCTTCTGCGGGATAAATAATGATCTTGTGGGAGGTGTATTTTTTATCCATTTTTTGTTGACTATGACGCAACGTAATAGATTAGAATGAAGTTGTTAGGAGGAATAAACATGTACATGATAAAAAAGTAAGTGAACTAAGTGGGGTTTCTGTGCGAACTTTGCAACACTATGATCGAATTGGTTTGTTGGAGCCTAAAAAAGATGAAAAAGGATATCGTTTTTATAGTGATGAAGATATAGATTTATTACAGACGATTTTATTTTATAAATATTTAGGTTTTTCGCTAAAAGAGATTAAAGAATTAGTTGATTGTGAAGACGCAACTAGGTTAAATCATTTGAAACATCAATTAGTTTTACTTCAAAATGAAAAAAAGCGCCTCATAACATTGGTTGCAACATTGGAAAAAACGATTGAGTCAGAAGAAAGGAGTTTTGAAATGTCAAATGAGGAGAAGTTTGTTGGTTTCACAGTGCAAGATAATGCTAAATATCAACATTGTGCAATAAAAGAATATGGTGAAGAAATGGTATTAAAATCAAATAGTACAATTATTATTGATGTTATCAATCGATTATTTATAGAGTTTGCGCAAAATATGAGTGAAGGGCTTAGTGCTATTTCAAAAGAAAATGGTGATTTAGTGGCTGAGTTATATCAAGTAATTTGCGAGAATGCTTTTGATTGTACACTAGAGGATTTTTCTGGAATTGCTTATGCTTATGTGAAGAATCCGGAATTTAGTAAAAATATTAATCAATTTGGTGAGGGTGTTTCGCAATATATTTGTGACGCTGTGCAAGAGTTTGTTAGTAAACATATAAGATAATAACTAGTTTTTCAAAAGTTAGATGTGTATGACTAGTCATCATTTTCATTTTTTAAGCTTACTGGAGTTATTTTCAGTAGGCTTTTTTTATTGAAAAGTATTTTTTCATAATTGGGTTTATGATGGAATGGTTATTTTTATTCGTTATTTGCGTATTTTTAAGTAATTTTGAAAATTTTCGAATGAAATTAGTAGTTTTTGAATGAATTAAAACGGATTAATAAAGCGTTTTCGAAAGCAATAGACTAAAAATGAGTCATAAAAATAAATTTATTGTCACAAGTTCACAAATCGGTTGAGTACTACTTTAATCAATGTTAGAATGAGCAAAAGCTTTATTTTTTAGATATTTTTACCATAATATTAGAATTTTAAAAATAATAGTGGTGGAAGAAAATACTGTTAATAAAAATTGTTTTAATTTTTGTAATACTTGGGTTAATTATTTGGAGTAATGGTTGTTGTTTCTTTAGAAGTTTTAATCATTTTGTATTGTAGTAGTTATCGTTTTTTGAAAGTATTCTAAAGGATTAGTAATAATAAGTCTATATTTCGACTCAAGTCATAAAAAGTATTTTATGTATTTTTAGAGAGTGGGAATATAGTCTTTTTTATTTGAAATAATTGATGGGAAAGGTAGGCGATTTTGTGAAACAAATACAAAAACTAGGATTATTTATTATGGTAGTGCTATTGCTGTGTGACCCAATGACGCTAACTTTATATGCAGAGTACGCAGGGGATAACATAATCCATGACAAAACAACTAATTCAGCTAAGGTATCAGAAACAAAAGAAGCACTTCAAACCAATCGATCTGATTCAGAAGAATATGACAGCAATGCCTTCATTAAAACGATAGAGCAAAAGAAGCAAGATAGTGAAGATATTAGCATAAAAAAAGAAAATGAAACAACTAAAATTCTCCAAGATCAAACAATACCAAAAGACTTAGATAAGAATCAACTAAACAATAAAACAGAAAAGAAGGAAGTACCTTCAAAAAAAGATAGTCTAAAAGTAGAAACGCAACTTCCTTTAGAAGAACCAAAGACCAAAGCAATCGAGGTGACAAAACCTCAGCAGACAATCATCTATCGTTTTTTAAGCTATAAAGGAGAAGAGATTTCATATCAGAAAGCACTTGTTGGGGAAGAATTATTTGAACCAATAGCACCAAAGATTGAAGGGAAAGACTTTTGTGGCTGGTATCTAAAAGATAGTGATAAAAAAATTAATTTTCCTTATCAAGTACCACAACCAACTGAGGTAACAACTAAGGAAGTCATTCTTGTAGCGCATTATCAAGAAACTAGTTGGATAGTGAAATATATGTCTCAACCTAAAGGGAAAAACGGCTATGTTATGAATACCCAACATTATGCTCGGTCCCAAAATGAGTCGCTGCGATTAGCGGAAATGGATAGTTTTACAGTACTTGGCGACACAAAGACGATTGTTGGCTGGCAAGATAAAAATGGTGAAAAGGTGACTACAAAGACAAAGGTTACTAGAGACTTAATACTCTATCCAATTATTAAAGATGTTTGTTGGTTACATTTTGATGTTAATGGCGGTGAACCATTGGAGTCTAAGCATTATAAAAAAGGGGAAAAGATTTATGCAAAGACATTACCTACACCAACAAGAAAAGGGTATAAATTCCTTGGATGGACTACAACAAATGGTGGGAATTTATGGAGCGGCTGGTCAAATAAATATTTTACCATTAATAAAAACATGACCATCAAGGCAAAGTGGCAAGCAGCAGAGACTAAGGTGACGGTGGTAATTTGGCGCCAAAATGTGAATGATCCATTACCTAATACGAACAGTGATAAAGAAGGGATTTTTACAAATAGAGAAATCAAAGCCATGAAAAACCTAGGGATGAATTATGAAAATAATGCTGATTACCAAATGAAGGATAGGGATAAGACGTATTTTTATGCAGAAACCATTACTGTAACAGGAAAAACAGCTGAAGAATTCAATTATCAAAAGATACCTAATATTAAGGCAATATCGGGTGATGGCTTTTATTTAAATAAACATAATACAAAGAAAAATAATGGAACGGTAAAGGTCGCAGCAGATGGGTCGACAATTTATAATATTTATTTAGATCGTGAAATTATCACATATTCGATTGAATGTGCCTATCGAACACTTGGTATTAGAAACTATCATTGTGATGAAATTGATTATTTTAAAAAAGATTGTGTCGGTTATCGTGAACATTTGACTAGTAATTGGTCTTATTTGATATATAAAGGCTTATATGGTTCGGAATGTAAATGGCCAGCAGTGAAAAAATCCTATCTGCATAAATATAGCTGGATGGATAATAGTAGTGAACTTAATGCATTTATTGGTACGGATATTGAAGGTTGCGATACTTATGGCTATTCAATTAATACGCAAGATACCAATAATTCGGTGCGCTTTAGACGAAGAGATTTAAATTGGGCTGGTGGAGATAATGTCTATATCGAAAAATACATTGATGAACATAATGATGGACAGGCTAAATTAGTCACAACGAAAATGGCTAGAATGGTCTCTAATTGGTCAGGAAAAGTTTTTAATCAAAAAATTAGTGATATTTCTGGCTATCAATTAAAGCAAGATGTCGGTTGGCAGTTGTGGAAGAATCAACAAATCAATCAATCAGGTGAATTTAGTGGCGAAAATAAAAATCTTGTGTATTTTACCTTACCAAGCAATGAAAAAGTAGCGGGAAGTACACTTAAAGTATTCTATGAAAAGAAATCTTATAATTTTGAAGTATTTGAATCTCGAAATGGTATTGTTAATCCAACAGCAATCTATACGAAAAAGATTCCCTATCAAGATGAGATACCCGATATTACCAAGGAGAAAACAAAAGATGAGGTGAAGTATCATTTTGTTGGCTATTTTGAGGATCCAAATGGTAAAAAAGAGTATCACTTTAACGGTAAAATGCCAGCGCATAATGTTAGGATTTATGAAGTTTGGCAACCAAATATTGTAACGGTGACTTTTGATGCGACGGTTGGAAGTTTTGAACCTAATGCGCAAACAACAATCTCATTAGCAGCTGGTGAGTATGTAACACCAGATCAGTTACCAACGCTACAAAAGCATAATTATTACCAATTTAAAGATTGGGAAATCGTATTACCAGGAAAACAACCTGAGCCATTTGAATTTAGTAGACCGATTTTAGTGGATACGGTGATTAAAGCAAGATGGATTAGTGATGGAGCTAATTTGCAAGTGAATTACAATGTGTTTGGTAAGAGTATACAAGATGGTCAGTATGCAGCTGGGAATAAATTACTAATTCCAACCATTGAGGAAGTTACTGATACAAATCATAATCCTACTGACTTTATTGGGTGGCGAAGTAATCTAGATGAGTGTATCTATTATCCAGGCGAATTAATGGAGATTCAACCGCCGTCTAGTGGTGGGGAGATTATTTTAACAGCTATTTGGCAAGAGGATGCCCAAGTGAAGTTTCGTATTCATAAAAAGCAAGTAGCCGTCAAACTTGATGCAAAGGAACTTAATAGCCCGATAACTATTGAAAAGCTAAAAAATCAAGAGGTAATCGATACAATCAGCCAGCTAAAAGAAAAGTTTCGGGTGATTGGTTGGTCATTACAAGAAAAAGATAAAGACAATACCATTAAAGAAACAACACCCATCTATATCAATACACTAGATGACAATAATCTTTACGCCATTATTGCAAAAAAGTCAGATATTAAGATTAAGATGCAAGCAAATGGGCAGTTCGTAAGTGACGCGCAAACGTTTGAAGTGAAGATTAGATTGACTGATGCAAGTGGTCAAGCAGTTAATGGTGAAATTGATGGCGTGCACTTTGTAGATGGCATTGGGAAAGTTATGATGAAAAGCGGTGAAACAAAAACGCTTAACGGCTTTTTCAATGACTATCATTGGCAAGTAACCTCCGATATACCTGGCTTTACGTCAACGATTGATAACGAAAAAGGTCAGATGAGTAGTAATTTTAATCCGAATAATGATTTTAATGTATTAGTTACTGAAAATGTTACAATCGATATTCACCAAGAGATGCTTTCGTTACCAATTACAGGTATTCAAACAGGCAGAAATAATGCCTTACTATTGCTTTCTATCGTGCTAATTCCGGCATGTTTATTGATAGAAAAAATATATCTGAAAAGGGGGAAGTGGTATGAATGAATAAACAAGTGAAACGAGAATTACAATCGCTATCATTAAAAATTGCCATTGTTTTAGTGACTGGTGGGATAATGATGGGATTCATTCTTGGAGTAGCAGTCGTTCCAGATGATGCAATGGATCCTGCTGTTAAACCAGGGGATGTTGTTTTATTTGATCGTAATCAGTCTAATTTGATTAATCGAGATGTGGTTGTTTTGTATCGCAACCAACAAAAGACAATTAGACGTATTGTTGCGGTTGAAGGAGATTGTGTGGATATCACTGAAGCAGGTCTTGTGATTAATGGTTATGTTCAACAAGAAACACAGATTACTCATAAGACCAAAGCGTATAAAGAAGGGATTAGTTTTCCTATAACGCTCGAACCAGGGGAAATATTTGTTCTAGGTGATATCAGAAGTCAAGTTGAAGATAGTCGTATCTATGGTCCAATCAAACAAGCAGACTGTCTTGGAAGAGTAATAACGGTTATACGAAGAAGAGGAATTTAAGGGGGATAATAATGAAAAATATGAAAAAATTAGCAATGCTTATCCTTGCGGGGATGACAATTGGCGCAACAACAGTACAAGCAGAAGAAGTAACACAAGAAAATGAAATTACAACTGGGGAGAAAGCTCCACCATTAAATATGGATATTCGTTTCTTTGGAAAACATATAGAAGGTAAAACTCCAGATAAATTTATCCAAAGACCATTTATTAAGGGCAAAGAGATTAAGATTCACATTGAGCAAGTATCAGAAGCGAATTCGATGACTGAAGGTGAAGAAGCTTATTTAGCACCTAATGAAAAGGAAAAAGGGGTTTTTGAAAAATTAGTAGGATTTGGTGATGGTTGGACAAATAACACAACAAATACGAAAACGATTATCATTAATAATAATTCAAAATGGGAGACAGTAACAAACAAGGCGGATCATACTGCAGCACAGTCTGGAACTTATATAGCAGATGATGATTTGTTATGGAGGAGTTCAGTTAGTCCGTTAGAAGTCGCTGAAAAAGAAGCGAAAGCAGGAATTTATGTATTTAAAGTATCGCAAGAATTACCAAGTTTTGATTATCATACAGATGGTAAAGAATTAACCGCATATAAGCATGCAGAGAATGGTTTTGATCATTTTAACTGGGGCTCAACTAAATATTACCATGTTTATGTGAAAAATAATGGTGAAGTTACTTATACCGTTACGACAGATATTAAGGATAAATATAAAATTTATAAAATCCCATCTGATGATGTGCGTTTTGTGAATACTTATTTTAGTAAATCAGAACCAATGGATATAACGGTTACTGGTAAAAATGATAATTTTGCAGAATATACTTTAAAAATGAACCTAACTAATGCGATTCTAAAACAAAATAGTGAAAAAGGAATGAAAGACCAAGCGGTTCGCAATTCCATTACAGGTTCTATTCAAAGAGAGGGAGAAGAACCACGAACTATTGAATTTGAGTTAGACAAAGACTGTTACGTTAACGGTTTGATTAGTGGGGATAAAGTTATTTTTGAAGGTTTACCAGCAGGAACACAAGTAAAAGTTACTGAAGATAGAGTGATGAATGCTATTGAAAAAATTCAATGGACAGTCTTTGAAAATGGCGAAAATATCGCAGCAAGTATTAGGCCTGAAGATAAAATCACAATGCAGCAAGTGGTTTTAGCTGAAAATAAAGAAATAAATGAAAAAATAAATAGTATGACGATTCATAATATTTTTGGTGAAATTAAAATTAATGGTATCTTAACTGGTCGCAACCCAATGATATTAGTGATGACAATAATTGCTGGAGCTGTATTCTTCTATATCTTCATGCAACGCAGAGAAGAAAAACGTGAAGCAGAATAATATAAGTGTCGGGCTGATTCGATTAGTGCATTGGCTGATTGATGAAGTGATTTTACTAGTGGTGATCATCATTTTTATCTTTAGTATCTTTTCAATTCGTCAAGATAAACAAATCTTGTCTCAAGCAGCATCTAATCAGTATTCGCAATATTCACCTGAAAGAGATGGTGGAGCGAGTTATGAGGAATTAAAACGCTTGAATCCTGATTTGCGTGGCTGGATTACAATTTATGATACGAAGATTGATTATCCTGTTGTGCAGAATAGTGATGAATGGGATTATTTGAATCGGAATGTATTACGTGAATTTTCTTTATCGGGTAGTATTTATCTGGAGAAGAATTGTAGTCCTACTTATCAAGATGCGGTGAATATATTGTATGGGCATCATATGGCGCATGATGGGATGTTTGGTGGCATTGACCATTATGAGGAGCGTGACTATTTTGATACGCATCGAAAAGGGGTATTGTATTCTGATGTAGAAAAGCATGAGATTGAGATATTTGCAGTATTTGAAGCAAATGCCTATGACTGGACAATTTACGAGTCGAATCCAGTTGATATGAAGGCCTATCTTAAAGAATTAGCCAAGCGGTCACGTTATTTTGAGGGGGATTATGATGAGTTGGCACAGTACCGGATTGTATTGTTGTCGACTTGTTCAGAAGCCTATAATGATGATCGTCATTTATTGGCAGCTATTATAAAAGAATAGACATAACTAGTTTTTCAAAAGTTAGATGTGTATGAAGAATCATTATTTTCATTTTTTAAGCTTACTGGAGTTATTTTCAGTAGGCTTTTTTTATTGAAAAGTATTTTTTCATAATTGGGTTTATGATGGAATGGTTATTTTTATTAGTTAGGACATGCTTTTTACGATACTTAGCTAGTGGATGATAGTGGGAGTTGGATTTATGACTTTCATTGACTGGGGATGGTATTTTTATTTGTGAATGATAGCAATCTTTTATAACGAAAAATATAATGAGATTGGGAGGTATTTAGATAGAAAAAATGTTCTGAAAGGAAATTGTGATAAAGATGACTGAAGGTAAATTATTTCAAGCGTTACAGTTACCAAACGGGGTCGTATTGAAGAATCGTTTTGTATTGTCTCCGATGATTACAAATTCATCGACTCAAGAAGGATTTGTTACACAAGCAGATATTGATTATGCTTATCGCCGAGCAGATGCAGCCGCTTTACAAATTACTGGGGCAGCTTATATTGAAGAATATGGGCAGTTGTTTGAATATGGGTTTAGTTCGGCAAAAGATGAAGATATTGTTGGTTTAACAGAATTAGCTAAAGCGATGAAAGCAAAAGGAGCTAAGGCGATTTTGCAGTTGACTCATGCTGGTAGATTTGCTAGTCACAGTCTTAAGAAGTATGGCTTTGTGTATGGTCCAAGTGCTATGAAGTTGCAATCGCCAATTGTACATGAGGTAAAAGAATTAACACACAAGCACATCCAACAACTAGTAATCGATTATCAAAACGCCACTAGCCGAGCGATTAAAGCTGGTTTTGATGGAGTGGAAATCTCATCAGCTCAGCGTTTATTAATGCAAGCTTTTTTCTCGCCATTTTCAAACAAGCGTCATGATGAATATGGGAGAGACTCGCTAGAAAATCGTGCTAGATTTGCTTTAGAAGTCTTAAGAGGAGTCAATGATGTGATAAAAAAAGAAGCTCCGAAGGGTTTTATTTTAGGCTTTCGGGCAACTCCTGAAGAGACTCGTGGTAGTCAAGTTGGCTATTCAGTGGAAGAATTTATTACGCTTGTGGAATGGATATTAGAATTGGCTGATATCCAATATTTGGCGATTGCAAGTTGGGGGCATAATGTTTTTAGAAATCGTGTGCGAGCTAAGGGAGCATATGAAGGTCAGCTTGTTACAGAAATTATTTGGCGTCATTTTTTTGGACGTTTACCCATTATGGCAACTGGTGGCATCAATACGCCAGAAAAAGTTGCTGAAGCTTTAAAGTATGCTGATTTTGTTGGTAGTGCTAGTCCTTTAGTGGTAGATCCTGAATTTTTGCAAAAGATGGAAACAGGGCGCCAATCAGAAATTAATTTTAAAATAAAATTTGAAGATTTAGCATCCTTAAAGATTCCTGAAGCTTCATTTAAGGATATTGTTCCTTTAATGGATTATGGTGAGTCGATTCCTAAAGAGTCACGGGAATTATTTAGAAGTCTGATTACTAATTATCATAAGGAGTCACTATTATGAAATTAAGTGTATTAGATTATGGAGTGATTGATTACGGGGGAACTGCGACTACAGCATTACAACAGACGCTTTCTCTAGCGCAAACTGCAGAAAAATATGGGTATTATCGATTTTTAGTTGCAGAACATCACCATATTGCCGCTTTTTCAACAAGTAGTCCAGAAATATTAACATGCTATCTTGCTAGTCAAACTGAAAGCATTCGTATTGGTACAGCTGGAATTATGTTAATGCACTATAGTCCATATAAAGTAGCCGAACAAATGAAAACTCTAGCAGCTCTTTTCCCAGGAAGGATTGATTTAGGAATTGGGAGTGCTATGGGGACATTAGTTGTGCAACGAGCCTTAGAAACAAGGCACAACAAAAAGGAATATCCTCAGCTTTTACAGCAATTATTGGATGATTTAAGTGGAAAAGGCTTGGTTAGAACATACCCTAAGATTCATCATTTGCCAAATGTTTTTGTATTAAGTAGTAGTGAAGTGACTGCTCAATTAGCTGCTCAATTAGGTCTTAGTTATACATTTGGAATATTTCCATTTATGAAAAAAGATCTTACATTAGAAGCTCAAAAGATTCCTGCTAGCTATCGTCAAGCGTTTAAAGTGTCTGAATTTTCACAAAAGCCTTATGTAATATTTGCCTGTTTTATTGTTATTGCAGAGACGGCAAAAGAAGCAGAAGCTATGGCAAAATGTTTAGATATTTGGATGCTTGGAAAAGAGGATTTCAATAAATTTAAAACCTATCCCACTATAGAACAAGCTAAAAATTATTCTTTATCAAAACAAGATAAAAATAAAATACAAGAACAACGTAAAAGGATGGTTATTGGTAATTCAAAAGAAGTAAAAGCCAAACTCGATAAGTATTTGGCATTAAGTCAAGCCGATGAATTATTAGTGATTCCACTCGTACCGGGATTCGAAAATCGAAAAAAAGCAGTACAATTATTAGCGCAATTATACTTGTGATGACATATAAATTAAAGCTTAGGATATTTCCTAGCAATAGTATGTAACAGTAGAAAGGAATAGATGAAGATGACAAAAATTGCTAATTATTTATTATTAGAAAAGGAAGATGACTTAGTAACAATTCGTATGACTGCAGAATTACAAGATGATGTGGGGACGATTGGCTATATTGATTTTACAAAAGAAGAACACTTAGCTAAAGAAGATGTTATTTTAAATTTAGAAGCGTCTAAAACTGTCATGGAAATAGTGTCACCAATTGCTGGTCGAATCGTAAAAATAAATCATGCAGCCAGTGACACACCAACATTACTAAATTCAGAAAAAGCAACAGAGAACTGGTTATGTGTCTTAGCAGATGTCGATGCAACTGAATTTGATGCATTAGAAGATGCTTAAGTCTGAGATAGCTACGAAAGAAGAATTAGTACCATTACTTGATCAATTAATCGAAGCTTTAGCGAGTAATGGTGCGATTAGCGAAAACAAACAGGCAATTAGTTTTCAAGAGAAGTTTTCTATTTGGCGTGGTTTGATTAATCAGACAGCTCCAAGTGAGATAACTGCTGATTATCTGATGTTAGAATCAGCTTTTTTAACAAAATATTTTACTAAAGAAGTTATCGCAACGCTTACAGATTGCCAACTGACTAATTACCCGAATATCTTACTTTACCATGGAGATATTACTCATTTAGCAGTTGATGCAATTGTGAATGCTGCCAATAGTGATATGTTAGGATGCTTTATCCCAAATCACCATTGTATTGATAATGCGATTCATACATTTGCGGGAGCTCAGTTGCGTTTGGAATGCCAACAAATTATGCAAGAACAAGGCCATAAAGAAGCAATTGGTCGAGCAAAGGTAACATTAGGCTATCATTTACCAGCTAAGTATATTATCCATACGGTAGGACCACAAATGAGAGCGAATCAGCCTGTTAGTTCTATTAAAAGAGATTTGCTGAAAAAGTCCTATCAAGCATGTCTAGATACTGCATACCAACAACATATAACGACACTTGCATTTTGTAGTATCTCAACGGGAGTATTTGGCTTTCCAAAAGAATTAGCTGCTAAAATTGCGGTGACAACTGTGATAGAGTGGTTAAAAAATCACCCAACAAGTTTACAAATTGTTTTTGTAACATTTACAAAAAAAGATCAAGACTTATACCAACAATTATTGAAGGGGGACATCAATGAGTAAATGGCAAAGTATTAATGAAAGGGAGTTCTTAAGTCAGTCGGAGTTATTAAGTAAGTTAATAGATGAAGCTGATGCACTTGTGGTAGGGATTGGGGCTGGAATGTCAGCAGCAGATGGCTTTATGTATATTGGTCCACGTTTTGAGGAGGCTTTCCCTGATTTTATTGAAAAGTATCATTTTTTGGATATGCTTCAAGCGAGTTTATTTGATTTTCCTGATTGGTGTGAATATTGGGCATTTCAAAGTCGTTTTGTAGCCTTAAATTATTTGGATCAACCAATAGGCAAGTCCTATCTAGCCTTACGTCACTTACTGGAAGATAAAGACTATCATATTATTACGACGAATGCAGATAATGCCTTTTTGGTAAGTGGATATGACTTGGAGAAGGTCTTTCATATTCAAGGTGAGTATGGATTGATGCAGTGTAGTAAGCATTGTCACCAACAAACTTATCATGACGAAGCAGTAATTCGCAAGATGATTCAAGAACAATCCAATAGGAAGATTCCACGTGAATTATTACCCCATTGCCCTAAGTGTGATGCTCCCATGGAAATTAATAAACGTAATGCCGATAAAGGAATGGTTGAAGATGGTGACTTTCAAAAACAACATGCACATTACCAAGATTTTCTAGACAAACATCTAAGTGGGAAAGTTTTATATATGGAGATTGGTATTGGCTCAACAACACCACAATTTATCAAACAACCATTTTGGAAGATGACAGCTAATAACCCGGACGCACTATATATTAGCTTAAATTATAAACATTATCGCCTACCAAAAGAGATTCGACAAAGAAGCTTAAATTTAACAGAAAATATTCAAACATTATTAATCAATACAGAAAAAATAATGACTAAAAATAATAAAGGAGAAATGAAGAATGTATCTAATTGAACCTATTAAAAATGGCAAACGTATTACTGATGGAGCAATCGCTTTAGCAATGCAAGTCTATGTGCAACAACACATTTTCTTAGATGATGATATCTTATTCCCATATTATTGTGATCCAAAAGTAGAGATTGGAAAATATCAAAATGCAATTATTGAAGTTAATGAAGAATATTTAAAAGAACATCAAATTCCGGTAGTCCGTCGCGATACTGGTGGTGGAGCAATCTATGTAGATTCTGGTGCCGTTAATGTTTGTTATTTAATTAATGATAATGGTGTTTTCGGGGATTTCAAACGTACATATGAGCCGGCTGTGAAAGCTCTACATCATCTAGGTGCTACTGGTGTTGAAATGACTGGGCGTAACGATTTAACATTAGAAGGAAAAAAAGTGTCTGGTGCTGCAATGACTATCGTAAATAATCGGGTATATGGTGGCTATTCATTATTATTAGATGTCAATTATGATGCAATGGAAAAAGTTCTTAGTCCAAACCGTAAAAAGATTGAATCAAAAGGTATTAAATCAGTTCGTAGTCGTGTGGGAAGTCTAAGACCATACTTAGCTGAAGAATATAAAGATGTAACTGTTGAAGAATTTAAAAATTTAGTGGTTTGCCAGTTATTAGGAATTGAGTCAATCGACCAAGCCAAACGCTATGAATTAACCGAGGAAGATTGGCAAGGGATTGAAGCTTTAGCAAATGAAAAATACAAAAATTGGGAATGGAATTATGGTAATTCACCACAATATAGCTATCATCGTGATGCGCGATTTGCTGGTGGAACCATTGATATCCATTTAGAAATTGAACAAAGTCGTATTGCCGCTTGTCGTATTTATGGTGATTTCTTTGGAAAAGAAGATATTTCAGAGATTGAACTGGCTTTAATAGGTACTAAGATGGAAAGACAAGAAGTCATTAAAGCATTACAAGACTTTGATTTACGAGCTTACTTTGGCGCTGTTAAATTAAATGATTTTGTTGATTTGATTTTTTCTTAATTAACTCTTATAAGAATAGTAAACGAGTAGGAAATAATAGATTCTTGCTCGTTTTTTGTTTTTTTTATAAAAATATTTGTGACGAATGAGGACATCTAAAGTAAAATATCCAACTATATTACCAAATGAATCACAAAGTAAGCGGATACTTTAGAGAATATATCCCGTTTTTAAATCGTAACCATTACTATTTACAAAATAGTTAAAATGTTTTAGAATGTTTTTAAGGAATTTCAGAAAGGAGATTTTCAAAAAAAATAGAAAGAAGGAAGTGTGATGCGTAAAAAATCACTAATGTTATTGGGGGTTGTAGTCGTTCTATTAATGGGATTATGGGGATGCTCTCAGAAAGAGACTACTACACAAGAACAAGATGGCTTGACCATTGTGACAAGTTTTTATCCAATGTATGCTATTACGAAAGAAATTTCGGGAGAGTATAATCAAGTGATGATGATTAGAAGTGGTGCAGGGATTCATTCCTTTGAACCGTCAGCTGCTGATGTGGCGGCGATTCATGATGCTGATATTTTTATTTATCATTCACGAACATTAGAACCTTGGGCAAAACGTGTGAATGATTCTTCCAAAAAAGATTCAAAAGTGAAGATGATCGAAGCTTCAGAAGGAATAACTTTGGATCGCGTGGAAGGATTAGAAGATATCAAGGTTGAAGAAGGGATTGATGAAAAGACATTATTTGATCCACATTCATGGCTTGATCCGGAATTAGTGGCATTAGAAGCTGAAAATATTGCTGAACAATTAATAGCACTAGATTCTGAACATGCGGATACCTATCGTAAAAATGCACAAGAATTTGCAGAAAAAGCGCGTGGATTAGTTACCAAATATCAACCGATTTTTGAACAAGTTCCGCAAAAGACATTCGTAACACAGCATACAGCATTTTCATATTTAGCAAAACGATTCGGTCTAAGACAATTGGGAATTTCAGGTATTTCACCTGACTTAGAGCCGAGTCCAAAACGTTTAAAAGAGATTCAGGATTTTGTAGAAGAATATCATGTGAAGACGATTTTTGTTGAGCCTAATGTATCAACGGATATTGCTCAAGTAATTGCTGAGGAAACGGGAGTCCAAATTGCATTACTTGACCCATTAGAATCTGACCCACAAAATAATCTACCATTTCTAACGAATTTAGAAAATAATTTACAAACATTACAAAATGTATTGGGAGAATAGATATAAGGAGTGTTTACATGAAAAAAATATCGAATTCATGGCCGAAATATCTGTTAGCAGCTGGTTTGGGAGCCACAATTGCAACAGGCGGTCAATATATATTAAGTAGTATGGTGCCAGAAGATGATGTGAATAATCGTGTACAATATATTAGTGAGGGAGTTAATGTAGAAAATCAATCACATCAAAAAACACCAGAAGAAATATCTTTAGAGGAAGGTATTGATGCAGAACAAATCGTTGTAAAGATTACTGATGATGGCTATGTAACATCACACGGGGATCATTTCCATTATTATAATGGGAAAGTACCATATGATGCGATTATTAGTGAAGAATTATTATTACAAGATAGTAATTATCAATTAAAAGATGAAGATATTCAGTACGAATTAGCAGATGGGTATATGCTAAAAATTAATGGAAAATATTTTGTCTATGTAAAAGATCGAAAAGTTGCCAAAAACATTCGTACAAAAGAAGACATTAAAGAGCAGCGTGATCGAATTATTAATGGTTCGACTCATAAACATCCAGTTGCTGCTAACACAACGGGAGAAGGGGAAGTACGATATACAACAGATGATGGCTATGTCTTTACAGTAGAATCAATTGTACAAGATGTGGGAGATGCTTTTATTTGTAGTCATGGCGATCATTTCCATTATATTCCAAAATCTGATTTATCAGCTAAGGAATTACGCGAAGCAAATCAATATTTATATGGAACAACTAACTCAGGAGGACATGGTATTACGCAAGTAGCCCATTATATTCCGCCTAAACGAAATACAGGCGGCGTAACGCATATCGTTGCAAAGCCGGTACAACCGCAGCAACCGGTAGAAGTGACAAAAGACTTCCAACAATTATTACAAGACTATTATAAATTACCAAAAGACCAACGCCATGTTGAAGGGGACGGCTTAGTATTTGACCCAATGCAAGTCACTATTAAGAACTCATTTGGGTATGTTATCCCGCATGGTGACCACTTCCATATTATTCCGCCGAGTCAATTGTCAGCCCTAGAAATCCAATTAGCTGATATGGCCTTAGCGCAAAAACAAAATAATGTTGTTGTGGTAACACCAACACCAGATAAGCCAAATACAGGAGGCGAAGTGGTAACACCAGATAAACCAAATACAGGTGGCGAAGTGGTAACACCAGACAAGCCAAATACAGGAGGCGAAGTGGTAACACCAGATAAACCAAATACAGGAGGCGAAGTGGTAACACCAACACCAGATAAGCCAAATACAGGAGGCGAAGTGGTAACACCAGATAAACCAAATACAGGAGGCGAAGTGGTAACACCAGACAAGCCAAATACAGGAGGCGAAGGTGAAACACCAGAATATCCAGATGGTATTAAGCCAGAATTATTAATGGAAATAAAAGATTTACCATATAATTTATCACATGCTGATATGGAAGTAGAAGGCGGATTCCGTGTGCCGCACTGGGATCACTACCACTATGTTCAATTCTCATGGTTAGATGAAAAAGACCGTGATAAAATTATCGCAACCGTACGTTATCTATTACTTCACCCAGAATTAAAACCAGAAGTAGAAGATGGTTGGGGAGGAGCAGATGTTAACCCAGGACAAGATATCACTGAACCAGACGAACCAACAACTACTGAAGAAGATTTGGAGCAAATGATTGAAAGAGTGACAAAAGCCTTAACTATTTCAGAAGATGACTTCTGGGAGTATACAACTCCAATCGCACAAAAATATCATACATCAATTGACCAATTGAAGATTGATAACCAAGGTAAAGTCACTGTAACAACAGATAAAGGTAAAGTATTTGTTAATATCTATACAGCTGAAGAAATCTCAGAAACCGCTGAAGTGGTGAAACCAACACCAGAAAATCCAGACAAGCCAAATACAGGTGGCGAAGGTGAAATACCAACTGAACTAGATAGATTACATGCAGTTGTACCATTACATACCGAAAAAATTGATATGAATGGTAAGCCATCTAAAAAAGGTACGGATGGTAAGCCTTATGACACTTCGGATGGTTATATCTTCACACCAGAATCAGTCTTCCAAATTGATCATGATGCTGTACTTGCATGGCATATTACACCAGAGCATGGTAAGCATATTCACTGGATTCCATTAGGAGACTTGGAAGATTCAGAATTAGAAGCATTAGCATTGTATTATCAAAACTTACCAAAAGACAAAAAAGACACAATTAAATTAGCTTATGATCACCGTGTAGATAAAACAGACAAACCAAATACAGGTGCTGAAGGAGAAACACCAGACAAACCAAATACAGGAAGCGTTGTGGTAACACCAGAATATCCAGATGGCATTAAACCAGAATTATTAATGGACATCAAAGATTTACCATATAATTTATCACATGCCGATATGGAAGTAGAAAGTGGATTCCGTGTACCGCACTGGGATCATTACCACTATGTTCAATTCTCATGGTTAGATGAAAATGACCGTGATAAAATTATCGCAACTGTTCGTTATTTATTACTTCACCCAGAATTAAAACCAGAAGTAGAAGATGGTTGGGGAGGAGCAGAAGTCGCCCCAGGTCACGATACTACTGAACCAGATGAACCAACAACTACTGAAGAAGATTTTGATCAAATGGTTGAAAGAGTCACAAAAGCCTTAACTATTTCAGAAGATGACTTTTATGATTACACTTCACCAATTGCACAAAAATATCATACATCAATTGATTTATTAAAAATTGATAACACAGGTAAAGTCACTGTAACAACAGATAAAGGTAAAGTATTTGTTAATATCTACACAGGTCAAGAAATCTCAGAAACCGCTGAAGTGGTGAAACCAGCACCAGCTGAAAAGAGCTATGAAGAATTATTAAAAGCTTATTATGAATTACCAAAAGAAAAACGTGGTCAATTACCAAATGGCATGATTTTTGATCCAGCTAAAGTAACAGAGAAAATGGAATTTTTAGGCTATGCTATTCCAGTTGGTAAAATTTTATATGCTTTTGAAGAATCAAGATTATCACCATTAGAAATTCAATTAGCAGAGCTTGCACTACAAAGACGAGCAGATAATTTGCCAGTGGATGTTATTAAAGATCCTTTAGACGAAGAGATTCCAGCACCAGCTGAAAAGACATATGAAGAATTATTAAAAGCTTATTATGAATTACCAGAAAACAAACGCCATCATGAAATAAATGGTTTGGTATTTGATCCAGAAAAGATTCTATGCAAAGAAGGTAATGAATATCTCTTTAACTATCGAGGGGAATTACAAGGAATATATCTCAGTGATTTATCAGAAGATGAAAGAAAATTAGGTGAACTATTCTTGGAAAAACAAGGAGCACAATGCTTACTACCAGATGAAGTTGACCCTAGTGACGTTGGTAAACAAGAATATATTGATTTACTCAACCAATTATATGCTTTACCAAAAGAAAAACGTCATGTTGAAGGAGATGGTTTAGTATTTGATCCAACAACTATTATTAAGAAAAATGGACCAGGTTATGTGATTCCACATGAAGACCATACGCACTTTATTTGGGAATCTGATTTATCAGAATTAGAAGTACAATTAGCTGAATTAGTGCTACAAAGAAAAGAATATGGATTAGCTATTGATTTGGTAAAAGATCCATTAGCAGAAAATCATGAAGGACATCACCATCACGATGATCACGAAGACCATCAAGAACCAGCAAAACCAGCTGAAAAATCTTATGAAGAATTACTAAAAGAATATTATGCATTACCACTTAAAGACCGTTATCAAGATGGTAATAATTTTGTGTTCGATCCAGCAAAAGTGATTAAAAAGATTGTCACAGAAAATGGACTAGTCGCTTATGCTCATCCAGGGCTTTTCTATACACAAAATTTCCCAGCATCATGGTTATCACCATTAGAACTAAAATTAGCTGATATGGCTTTAGAAAGAAAAGCACAAGGCTTATCAACAACTATCACAGTCGAAAAGCCAGCCAAACCTTTTGACAAACCATATGAAGAATTATTAAAAGAATATTATGCACTACCACTTGAAGAGCGTTATCAAGATGAGGATGATTTTGTTTTTGATCCTGCAAAATTAACCGAAAAAATTATCAAGTCAAGTGGCATAGTGGGTTACTCTCAACCTGAAAGTGACTATACCCATGATGTTTTAGCTGAATTATTATCACCAATGGAACTCCAATTAGCAGAAATGGCAATAGAAAGACTATCAGACGGATTACCAATTGGATTACCAGCAGAAGATACAACTACTGAGCCACAAGAAGACATAATAACTACTGAACCAGCTGAAAAATCTTATGAAGAATTACTAAAAGAATATTATGCATTACCACTTGATGAGCGTTATCAAGAAGTGAATGATTTTGTCTATGATCCAGCAAAAGTAGTTGAAAAAATTGAAAAGCGTGGAAGGGTAGGCTATGCGCAACCTGGAACATACTATGTACACAAAATTCCAGCAGTTCTTTTATCAGATTTAGAGGTTAAATTAACAGAAATGGCACTAGAAAGAAAAGCACAAGGCCTATCTGTTGAATTGCCAGCAGAAGTTGAAGAACCTGTTGAAGAACCAGCAGAGGACACTACAACTACTGAACCAGTAACAGATGACACAACAGATTCACAAGACGATGCAACAACGAGTCAAGATATTACTGCACCAACTGATTTAAGTGATCAAGATGCCGTAATTGAATATATTCAACAAAAATTCAATATCGACTCAGGAGAATTCTATTTCAAATATGTATTTAATATTACTAAAAAATATCCAGTTTCAATGGAAGAAATGACTTTTGATACTAATGGAAATGTTACATTAGACACAAAAACTGAAACAATTGTGGTTAACTTCCTAACAGGAGAAGAAATTTCAAGAACTCCTAAACAAGGAACTACAAGATCAATAGAAGTGATGAATATAGCTTCTGAAGTAGAAGTAACTACTGAACCACAATCTATTCCATCAACAACACCAACATCAGATGAAGTGCCCGTACAAGAAGCACCATCAGAAGACGTAACAGTTGATGAAGATGCAACAAACGCTACAGTACAAGACGCAACTTCAGGGGATAAAGACGTTCCACAAACACAAGATGAACCAACTATCCAAGAATCAACTGAAGAAGTCGCTTAAACTTTATAGACATTAATCATTATTGAAAAATAATGACTAATTAAAACTGAAAACTCTAACTTTCTAACAAGAAAGCACGTTACCTCAACCCTTGACAAGTGAAGTAACGTGCTTTTTTATACTTATTACGTTAGGTTAACTAACCAACGTTTTTTTCTAAATAAATATTGCGAGATAATTAATTTTAAGATATCGCAACTTTGACCAGTTAAGTAAATAATGAAAATGGATGCATCTGTAAAGTAAGTAACAACGGCCATTGCTGGAATAGTCACTAACCACATAAAACCACCATCCATAAATAAAGTTGATTTCATATCGCCACCAGCACGTAAGATATAATAGGTTTGGACAGTGACTAAATAGACCCAATACATGCAAGCCATAATGCGAATCATCTTAACGGCTAAATCATGTGATATAGCAGATACTTGGTAGAGATTTGGTACGATATAGCTTGCCCCCCACATACCCAATCCACATACAAAGGATAAGACAAAAATCAAACGAATCATTGACTTAGCATTATCTAAAGCCTCATCAAACTTATCAGCTCCTAATAATTGAGAGATAAATACCGGAGTCGCAGCCGAAACGCCTTGAGCAACCGAGAAGAAGATGGTATTTGTTGCATCAGCAATCGCATAAGCTGCAATGACTTCACTACCACGAGTGGCGTATAGTTTTAAGATGGTTGCCATACCAATTGCCCAAATAACTTCATTGGTTGCAAGTGGTAGTGCTTTTTTTAAGACAGCGATAACAGTATCTTTAGCGATATGGCAACGCTCATTGAATTTTGTATTAAATGTATAGTGGTGATATTTAACGAATGAATAGATAATCGTAAATTCTAATATTCTAGCACAGATTGTTGCAATCGCAGCCCCTGATACTCCTAATCTAGGAAAGCCGAAATTCCCAAAGATTAAGAAATAATTCAAAGTAGTATTTAATACCACACCGAATAAACTAGCAATTAAGGGTAACTTTACCTGACCCAAAACTTTTAAGGTAGTACCATAATTAATTGATAAAATAAATGGCACAAATGAGAATAGCATTAACATAATATACTCTTTTGCAAGGGATTCAATTAAAGCATCTTTCACAAAGAAATGAATAATCTCTTTATTAAAGAATATCAAGGCTAATGCCGCTATTAAAAATATTGTTCCCGAGAAAATTAAAGAAATACGGAATACTTCTTTTTGTTTACGTGGATTATTAGCGCCATGATACTGTGCGATAAATACACAAGTCGCAGCTACTAATCCAAATATGGTGAATGTGATAATTCCTAAGATTCTCGCACTGATTGAAACAGCCGAGATAGCCGCATCACCTAATTGTCCTACCATTAAGTTATCAATCATCGCTACTAAAGTCGTCACTAAAGCTTGCGACATTACCGGAATAACAATTTTAAAATAACTTTGATAGAAATCTTTTGATCGCATAGTATAGCCCTCCAATGTAATTGTATGTAACATACTGAAACACCCACAACCAAAGTCACGAGTGTTAAAGTGCATTTCATAATAAAAAAACACTACTCAATCGTAGCATTAAGAAATGTCCAACACCACAAGTATAGCAGAGTTCATAGGGAAATCCAATCTTTTACAGCGAAGTTACGCTAGATTCGTGGGAATTTATCAAATATTTCTGAAAACGTTATTATCTAAACAAAAAAAGAAAAAAGTAGTATAATAAATGTGAAAAGTAGATAATAAAAAGGTGGGAGTATAATGGATAAAAAACATGTGATTGTATTGTCTTATGATGCATTCAGTGAATTGGATTTCGATAAGGCAAAAGAGTATCCTAATTTCAAGCGATTATTACAAAATAGTTATTATTCCAAAGAATTAACAAGCGTCTATCCAACAATGACTTATGTGATTCATTCAACAATTGTAACGGGGGTCTATCCTGATAAGCATAAAGTTTTGAATAATTATATTTTTGAACCATTTTTACCTGCAAATAAAAAGTCATGGCATTGGTATCGTGAACAGATTAAGGCGGATACCATTTATGATGCGTGTAAACGTCAAGGTTTAACGACCGCTAGTATTATGTGGCCTGTTAGTGGGAAAGCGGCGATTAAATATAATTTTCCAGAAGTTGTGGCGATTAATAAAGAAAATCAAGCCCTAAAATTATTAAAAAGTGGTTCACCATTCTTTTGTATGAAGATGGCTGCTAAATATGGTCGTAAATTAAAAGGAGCTAGTCAGCCGGAATTAGATAATTTTACAACAGATGTATTAGTGGATACAATTCTAACGAAAAAACCGAATTTAGTGATGGGACATTTGATTGAATTAGATGATACTAAGCATAACTATGGAATTGACCAAGAATTAGTTTTAAAGCCAGTTTATGAGCGTATGGATCATCGAATTGGAAAGGTGTTGGATGCGGTAGAAGAAGCAGGTATTAAAGAATCAACTAGTATTATTTTACTGGGAGATCATGGTCAGTTTACCGTAAAAAAAGAGTTGCACTTGAATCAATTATTAGTTAATAATGGCTATATTTGGCGTGAGGGTGGCAAGTGGAAGTGGAAGGCTTATTTCCAAAGTACAGGTGGAGCAGCATACTTGCGTTTGAAAGAAGAATCAACGGAAATGGTTGAAGCAATTCGCCAATTATTAGCGTGTATAAAAGCTGATTATCCAGATGCTATCGAGGGAATCTTAACGTCTGAAGAGATGCGTGCCCGACATATTGATGAGTCAATCCCTCTAATGGTGGAAGCTCCTGTTGGTACGGCAATTGTTGAGACGATTAATGGCTATTTATTAGAAGATATTGAGGCTATGGGAGAAGTACGTGGGGAACATGGCTATTCACCCGAGAAAGCTAATTATCATTGTGGATTTGTCTTATCTTCATCTGAATTACCAAATGCTAAAGATGTTGGTGCTTTACAAATGGTTGATATTGCACCAACGATTGCTCAATTATTAGGGATTGACTTTCCTCGAGTAGATGGCACTAGCATTTTTCACAAATAACATAAGAGTCTAGGCTTAGTGATTGACTAAACTTAGGCTCTTTTTCTTATGTTTTCTTGATTAATTTATAAAATAAATAACTAAAAAGGATGTAAAAAGTAAATAACGCAACAAAGGCGATAGAAAAGCCATCAAGACTTGTGATGAAATTTTGGAGTAGGGTAATTGGCTGGAAGATATCCCATGAATTAAAGCGTAAAAAGCGCCCAATATAAATTCCAATCGCAGTTAATAGACTAATCACTGGTAGACTAATGAGCGATAGCCACTTAGTAGGAACTTTTTTAATATACATTAACATCTTATCCAGAGAGTATAAGCCAGCATAAGTTCCCAAGATATATAAACCAATTGCATCAATTAAGATAATCCAATCATCAATATTATGAAAATAGATCGTTTCAACGGGGGAATAATTAACGCTTGGAAAAACCTCATAAAAATGCCCGTTTTGTAAATGAATCAAATCTGTCACCACATACATTGCATTTGGGAAAAATAATAGCCATAAAATACCTACTAAGACGAGATAAATCCGATTCGGCTGCGTCTTGACTAACCGTTCAAATACCATCATACAAATTAGAGGAATAATTGCTAAAAAAAGATTCCAAATAAATATAAATGGCATAATGGAGATGGAATCTAAGACAAAAATCATCAACCCAACATTAAATAACAGATAACTTATCATAAAATTTTTTAGACATAAGGCTTGTTCTCCTTGACGATATAGGAAAAAAAGATACATAAATACTAAAAAAATATAACTTATTTCTAACATTTTCCTCACCTAACTTTCCATTCATCTTACTACTTTCATTTTAGCTCAAATCATCACTAATTGTAAACCTTAGAAAATGATGAAAAACATTAAGAAATCTTAAAAAAATTTGATTGCTAAAAACAAAAAACAGTTGTATTCTATAGTATGTAAACAAAAATTATTAAGGAGTGATTAGATGAGATTTCAAGATTATAAATATGAACGCCCAAATTATGAAGCTGTAAAAGAAGAATATACAGCATTAGTAGAAGACTTAAAAAATGCTGAGTCAAAAGAACAAGCATTAGAAACAGTAGAAAAAATCATTAAGATTGATGGCACAATTGATACACAATTAACATTATGGTCAATTCGTTCTTCAATCGATACAAATGATGAATTCTATAAAGAGGAAACAAACTTCTGGAATGAATACATGCCATTATTTGCAGAATTAAATAACTTATATTATGCGGCTGTATTAGATTCAACATATCGTGAAGATTTAAAAGAAGTATTACCAGAGACATTCTTTATGTTGGCTGAGAACGCACGCAAAACATTCTCACCAGAAATTATTGAATTATTACAAAAAGAGAATGAATTAGTAGATGCATACAAAAATCTTATCGCAAGTGCTCAATTAGATTTCCAAGGAAAAACATATACATTAGCACAATTAACACCTTGCATGCAAGATACAGACCGTGAAACTCGTAAAGAAGCGTATCGTGTATATGCAGGATTCTTTGAAGAAAATGAAGAAAAATTTGACGAAATCTATGACGGACTAGTTAAGACTCGTGACCAAATCGCTAAAACATTAGGCTTTAAAGATTATGTTGAATATGGTTATTACAATATGAACCGTTTTGACTATAACCGTGAAGACGTAAAAGTATATCGTCAAGAAATCTTAAAACACGTTGTACCAGTAGTTGATTCATTATACAAACGTCAAGCTAAACGTATTGATGTACCTGAATTAAAAGCATACGATATGTCATTAGAATTCTTAGATGGCAATGCAGTCCCTCAAGGTGATCCTGACTTTATCGTTGGTGAAGGCGTGAAGATGTATCACGAATTATCAAAAGAGACTGGTGAATTCATCGACTTTATGATGCAACATGAATTATTAGATTTAGTGGCTAAAAAAGGTAAACAAAGTGGTGGTTACTGTACTTATATTAATGACTATAAGAGCCCATTCATTTTCTCTAACTTCAACGGAACAAGTGGCGACGTTGATGTATTAACCCACGAAGCAGGACATGCCTTCCAAGTGTTCCGTTCACGTTGGATTAAATCACCAGAAGTATTATGGCCAACATACGAAAGCTGTGAAATTCACTCAATGAGTATGGAATTCTTCGCTTGGCCTTGGATGGAGAACTTCTTCAAACACCAAGTAGATAAATACAAATTCAGCCACTTATCAGGCGCATTAACATTCTTACCATATGGTGTCTTAGTTGACCACTTCCAACATGAAGTATACGAACACCCAGAAATGACACCAGCAGAACGTAAAGCTAAATGGCGTGAATTAGAAAAAATGTACTTACCAATGAAAGACTATGAAGATGTAGAAGTATTTAATCGTGGAGCTTTCTGGTTTAAACAAGGACATATTTTCTCAACACCATTCTATTACATTGATTACACATTAGCTCAAGTATGTGCCTTACAATTCTGGAAACGTGCCATTGTTGATCATGATGAAAAAGCTTGGGAAGACTACCTACGCATTTGTGATTTGGGCGGAACTAAGAGCTTCTTACAAATCGTTGAAGCTGCAAACTTACGCTCTCCATTCCAAGAAGGTGCCTTAACAGACATCATTGGATCAGCAAATGATTACTTACTAGCAATCGACGACACAAAATTATAAAATAGTAAACAATTTTCGAGGCAGTTATCTTTTAAGGTAGCTGTCTTTTTTTCGTGATTCAACGTATAATAGTGAAGAACGCTTTACTAAATAGTGACAAGTCTAGCAATCATCTAGCTTTGTCAGAGAAATGAGGTATATATAATGAAAGAAGTAATGCAAGAGATTAATAAATTCCGTGAAGACCGTGATTGGAACCAATACCACACACCAAGAAACCTAGCAACATCGATTATTATTGAAGCTGGCGAATTAATGGAGAATTTCCAATGGCAAGATGAACCAAAAGATATGGTCAATGTCAAAGAAGAGATTGCTGATGTCTTAATCTATACCATGATGTTAGCTGATGACTTGGATTTGGACTTAGAAACCATTATTCGTGAAAAAATAGCTAAAAACGCGTTAAAATATCCCCTAGAAAAATAAGTTTGCGATTCAGTCTAGCTCTAACTAACTATTTTAGTAAGAGTGTGGTAAGATAGTACAAGGGAAAAAGCGAAGATAGCTCAAGTAATAGTGATGAAGTAAAGTACCAATCACTGTTAGGTATCGTAAGGATAGAGAAAAGTGAGGGATAGAGATGCTAAGAATAGCGATAATGGGAACTAGTTGGATTTCTAAGGATTTTGTCGCAGCCGTTCAGTTATCAGAATTATATCAAGTTGAAGCCGTTATTAGTCGAACGCAAGAAAAAGCTGATCAGTTTGCAGAAGAGTTTGCGATTCCAGAAGCCTTGACGTATGACAGTGTTGATTTGCATGAATTGGCAGTCGATGTCGTCTATCTAGGAACACCGAATGCGATTCATTTCCAGCAAGCCAAAGACTGTCTAAAAGCTAAAAAACATCTGATTGTTGAAAAGCCAGCCTTTGATAATCTAGCGCAATGGCAAGAAGTTCATCAGTTAGCCAAAGAACTGGGATTATTTGTTTTTGAAGCAGCGCGACACTACCATGAAGATAATTTCAAAATCGTTAAACAATGGGTCGATGCCAATCAATCAGCTATAAATGGTGTTAACTTAAGTTTTGCCAAGTATTCATCTAAGTATGATCGCTTTTTACAAGGTGATATTGCGCCTGTATTTACGAAGGAGTATTCAGGTGGGGCATTAGTGGACTTAGGTATTTATCCCTTATATGCGTCGATTGCTTGGTTTGGTGAGCCGCAAGCTGTTCAGTATTTTGCTCAGATGTTACCAACAGGAGTCGACGGTAATGGGGTAGCTATCCTACGTTACCAAGATTTCGACGTCACCATCCATACCGGTAAAAATATTACATCAAGCCAACCTTGTGAGATTTATGCTGGTAAAGAGACCTTAGAATTGAATGGCATTAATATTATTAGTGAGATTAAGCTTGTTCAATCAGGCGAAGTGATGAGAGATTTAGCCTTGCCAACAGCAGAACATTATTTATTAGATGAAGTGATGTATTTTGCCGAGGTTATGATGCATCCTCATGATTCTCTTTGGTTAGAAGAATATCAGGAATGGACAAGTATAAGCCAGTTAGTCGCCAAAGTATCCGAACAATTACGACAAACAGCGGGGATCAAATTTACATCAGAAGAAGGAATTTAGCGCAAAATAGCGTATAAAAATAACATTAAAAGAAATTGAGGAATAAAAGTGAGAATAGAAACAGAAGCATTACAACAATTATGGGATTCGAATAATTTTGAAAAAGAAACGCTAATTCAAGAAAAAACAATGGATATCATTAAAGACGGGAAAGATGTTATAGGCATTTCACCAACAGGAACAGGGAAGACAGTAGCCTACTTATTACCATTAATCGATAAAATGGAAGCCAATAAACAATTGCAAACAGTAGTTCTAGCACCAAGTCAAGAATTAGCTCGTCAAATTGGTGAAGTAGCACGAGTATGGTGTAAAGCAAAAGGATTGACAGTCCAAGTAATTACAGGTGGCGTGAACCAAAAACGTCAATTAGAACAATTAAAGAAAAAGCCAGAAATGGTGATTGGAACAGTTGGCCGTTTAGTTGAATTATCAAAAGTTAGAAAATTAAAACTTCATCAAGTAACAGCTTTAGTATTGGATGAAGCCGACTACCTACTTAAACCAGATCAAATTGGCATGACACGTGATTTCGTAAAAAAATGTCCATCACAACGTCAAATGGTCTTTTTCTCAGCAACAAGTAATGAAACATTATTAGAAGCTGAAAAATGGTTTAATGTTAAGCCAGAAATGATTGATGTCCGCCAAGAAAAAGAAGCGGTTAATGCAAATGTTACTCATGGCTATATTATTACACCAACTCGTAAACGTGATGAACAATTACGTCGCTTAGCACAATTAGAAGGTATGCAAGCATTAGTGTTTGTGCGTTCAATTGCCGATGTAGCAATTTTAGCGGAGAAGATGATTTATCGTCATATTCCAGTTGCAGTCTTAAGTAGTGATACCAATAAATTAGATCGTCAAAAAGCTATGAAACAATTACGCTCAGGCGAAGTCCGTTATTTAATTGCCACAGAAGTTGCTGCTCGTGGATTAGATGTAGAAGATTTACCAGCTGTTATTCATTATGATGTTTCTGAAACAACTGAAAGCTATACTCACAAATCAGGACGTACAGGTCGTATGGGTAAAAATGGCTTAGTCTTATCATTAGTGAATGAGCGTGAATTACGTAACTTAAAACATATTGTTCCAGAAACAGTCACATTAGAAGAATTATTTGTATATGGTGGCGAATTGGTAACCAGCCTACCCGAAAAGCAAAGAAATGAAAATCGTGATAAGAAAAAATCATATTCAAAAGATAAGAAAAAATCATATTCTCGCGAGGGCAAAGAAAAGAAAACTCACCGTGCCGCCAAGCGTGACGAGCGTAAATCATATGGTAACCGAGACGACAACCGCTCATCATATAAACGTAATGACCGCAAATCATATGGAAATCGTGATGACAACCGCTCAAGCAATAGAAGAAATAGCTCACAATCAACTTTCAAAGGGAAGTTCAGCGCTAAAAAAAATGATTATAAATTAAAAAAATAAATAATAATGAAGTTAGCAATGAATTTTCGTTGCTAATTTTTTTATTGGTATCCCACTAACTAAATCTCCATAATATATTGATATTTCGTAAAAAAATCAGACTATTGACAGCAGAATCATCATTTGATAGACTAATACCAATAGTAAGACCACAAAAAGTCTTGATCCACGCTTGTTAGGGAAAATTCTCTAGCAGGCTTTTTTTATGGTTTATTGAAGGAGTGTTTGGATGAAAAAAGTAGATTTAGTAAATGATTCGATAGTCAGTGCCATGATTCGATTTTCTTTGCCGATTATTTTAGCTTTATTTTTACAGGCTTTGTATGGTGCATGCGATTTATGGGCAGTAGGGCAATTTGCTACGCCGGTAGATATGTCGGCTGTTTCAACTTCAAGCCAAGTATTATTGATGCTGAATGGGTTGATGACGGGGATTTTTAGCGGGACGACGATTTTACTAGGATTAAGTAGTGGCGAACGACGCTTTGATAAATCTCGCCAAGTATTTGCAGGGACATTTTGGATTATTTTAATAATGAGTGCTGTTGTAACAGTTGTATTAGGTGTATTTGCTGAAAAGATAGCGGTGATGGCTAATGCACCCGAAGCAGCCTTACTACAAACAACTAATTATTTGCGTATTTGTGGCATGGGGACATTTTTCATTATTAGTTATAATGGGATTAGTGCTTTATTTCGTGGGGTGGGGAATTCAACTCTGCCTTTAATGTTTGTGGCAATTGCAGGAGCTACCAATATGATTTTGGATATTGTCTTAATTAAGTATTTTGAGATGGGAGCCACTGGTGCAGCATATGCGACGGTCTTTGCGCAAGGTTTGAGTGTAGTATTGTCGTTGATTTTTATGAAGCGATATGATTTTGATTTTTCATTAGATAAGCGTATCTTTACTTGGGATTATGTGACTATAAAAGAGATTATGCAGATAGGATTACCGATTGGCTTATTGCAATTATGTAATGAATTTTATTATTTTATCTTGATTGGTTTTGTGAATCGCTTAGGAGTAACAGAATCAGCCGGTGTTGGTGTGGCTGAGAAGTTAATTCTCTTCTTAATCTTAATTCCTTTATCATTTATGACGGCTTTATCTTCTTTTGTATCTTTTAATATTGGGGCTGGGCAAAAAGAACGTGCTAAGAAAGGTTTATTTACAACGATGAAATTATCTGTCAGTTTAGGATTTGTGATGGCTAGTATCTTATTCTTTTTGGGAAGTCACTTGGCAGGTATCTTTAGTGAGAACGAAGCTGTAAAAGATTGTGCAGGATTATTTTTAAAAGCAACGTCATTGGAATGCTTTATTTTATCGATTGTTTATTGTTTGACGGGATATTTTAATGGCTTGAAACGTTCAAGTTTTGTGATGTTGCAAGGGGTAGCAGTTATCTTTTTGGTAAAGATTCCCTATGCGTTTATTGCACAAAAATACTTGCCATATAAATTATTCAATCTTGGCTTATCGACGGTATTAGGTGCAGCAAGTTCTTTAGTTTTGTGTGTGGGATATTATCTCTATCTTGAAAGAAGAATCAAAAAAGTATCACACTAAGTACTGTGCATCATTAGAATCAAAATATTAGAACGTGGCATCTTGTAGCAATAGAAACTACTAAAGCCATTTGACAAGTAGTATGTCTAGGTATATTATGATAATACATACTACAATTAGAGGAGGATATGGCCATGAGTTTGTTTAATACAACGACTAATAGTAATCGTTATTATTATAGTGTTTATAGATAAGTTTGTATCTATTATTCATAGGTACAAGCTAGCAATAGTATTGTATCTATGAAGACTATAAGTTATTAAGCATGAGGTCTACATAGATGAAGAATCTAAGTGGACCCAAGAAGTCATATCTTACCATAGTTAAAAGCTTCTTTTAAGCGTTTTACAAAAAGGACCATTTAGATTTTTCTAAGTGGTTCTTTTTGTGCTTTCTAACAGTAATTTATTAAAAGGAGTGAATAAAATGGAATTAGTATTTTCAAGTATTACCCAAGGATTATTATGGGGCATTATGGCAATTGGTGTCTTTATAACCTTTAGAATTTTAGATATTGCCGATTTAACGGTGGAGGGGAGTTTCCCATTAGGCGGGGCAGTGTGTGCTGTCTTGATTTGTAATGGCGTCAATCCTTTATTAGCAACCTTTTTAGCATTTATCGCTGGTATGGCGGCGGGAGCGGTGTCAGGATTATTACATACGAAAATGCAGATACCGCCACTATTAACAGGAATTATTACTTTGACCGCATTATATTCAATTAATTTGAAAATTTTAGGAAAAGCCAATCTAACCTTACTCAAACAAACAACCTTAGTCAGCCAATTTGAAAGCTTTGGACTTACTAAATCACTAGCTGTTTTTTGCATTGGTGGATTATTTGTGGTAGTGGTCATTGGATTATTAAGTCTCTTAATGAAGACCGAATTAGGACTAGCCTTACGAGCGACTGGTGATAATTTATCAATGAGTGAAGCAAATGGCATTCCTGTACAAAAAATGAAATTACTGGGTTATATGATTAGCAATGGTTTAGTCGCTTTATCAGGTGCTTTACTCACACAAAATAATGGTTTTGCGGATATTAGTATGGGGGTAGGAACGATTGTGATTGGTTTAGCATCAATTATATTAGCGGAAGTTATGATTAAGAATCTCTCATTTGCAAAAAGATTAGTAACTATTATCTTTGGAGCAATTATTTACCGCTTAATTTTGGTGATTATTTTAGAAATACCGGGAATGGATGCTCAATTAGTGAAGTTAGCCTCAGCTATTCTCTTAGCGCTCATCCTCTATATCCCAACCTTAGAAGCGAAAAATCAAAAAGCTATTATGAAGATTAATAAATAGGAGGAAAAAAGATGTTACAACTAAACAATATCCATAAAATATTCGAAGCAGGAACCATCAATGAAAATCATGTCTTAAAAGGATTGAATTTAAAAGTGGAAAAGGGTGATTTTATCTCAATTATCGGTGGAAATGGGGCTGGAAAATCAACCCTGATGAATGTCATCTCAGGTAACTTAACACCAGATTTAGGAGATATTCAATTAAATGGTCAAGATATCACCAAAGCCAAAATAATCGAACGCTCAAAATACATTAGCCGCGTCTTTCAAGATCCAAAAATGGGAACGGCAGCCCGCCTAACCATTGAAGAAAATCTAGCCATCGCCCATAAACGAGGACAAAAACGAGGATTGGATTGGGGTGTTAAAGAACATCATAAAGAGCAGTACATCAAAGCTTTAGAAGAACTAGACCTTGGATTAGAACAACGCCTCAAAACCGATACCCAATTCTTATCAGGAGGCCAACGCCAAGCTTTAACATTATTAATGGCAACCTTAGTTCGACCAGAAATCCTATTATTAGATGAACATACAGCCGCCCTAGACCCGAAAACTAGTGAAATGGTGATGCGCTTAACCGATAAATTAGTACAAAAACAACAATTAACCACTATTATGATTACTCATAATATGGAACATGCCATAAAATATGGCAACCGCTTAGTCATGTTGCATCAAGGACAAGTAGCCGCCGATATCAAAAAAGACCAAGCTAAACCCCTAACCGTTAAAAAATTAATGGAACTTTTTCAAAAAAGCAGTGGGCAAGAACTTATTTCAGATGACGTGATCTTAGGATCCTAACTAGTAAAAAAGTTGCGCAGACTATTACTGAAAATAGCTCTGCGCAACTTTATTTGTTTATTCATTAAAAAATATGACTACGATATAAACCGACAACCTTACCTAAAATCGTAACATCAGGCAAAATAATAGGATCAAGTAAATCATTTTCAGGCTGCAGACGAATGTGATCTGTCTCCTTATAGAATCTCTTACAAGTCGCTTCATCTTCACTTGTCATAGCAATAATAATATCACCGTTTTGAGCGTGAGATTGCTTTCTAACAAAGACGTGATCACCATCTAAAATACCAGCGTTAATCATACTTTCACCACGAATTTGAAGCATATAAATATCTTCATGACTGTCAATAAATTCGGGGGGGATTGGGAAGAAATCTTCAGCTTCCTCAACTGCTAAAATGGGTTCACCAGCCGTCACCACCCCAAGCATTGGAATCATATCAGGAGTAATACCTAATTCATTTAACCCTTTTTGAGTGACTTCAATGGCACGAGGCTTAGTCTTATCACGAACGATAAAACCATTCTTTTCTAAACGAGATAAGTGCCCATGAACGGTGGAGGTTGATGATAGATTAACAGCTTCACCAATCTCTCTAACTGTTGGTGGATACCCATGCTCTGAAACTTCGCGATAAATGCATCTTAAAACTTCTATTTGACGGGATTCTTTACGTGCTTTCATCAAGGATACCTTCTTTCATATATTTTCAAATTCATTATATCACGAACAAGTATTCTTATCAAACAAATGTTCGTGGTAAAAAAATAAAAATAGATTGCAAAATACCCGATAAATCAGTAAAATAAAAGAGTAAGAAATTTAGAAGGAGTGATAACATGTTTGACAACATCGATCAATTAGCTGTGGATACAGTCCGTACATTAAGTATTGACGCTATTCAAGCTGCAAATTCAGGACACCCAGGATTACCAATGGGTGCAGCACCAATGACTTATGTATTATGGTCAAAATATTTAAAAGTAAATCCTAAAGACTCAACTTGGGTGGACCGTGACCGCTTTGTATTATCAGCAGGACATGGCTCAGCATTATTATATTCAATGTTGCACTTATCAGGTTATGATGTAACAATGGATGATTTGAAAAACTTCCGTCAATTAGGAAGCAAAACTCCTGGACACCCAGAAGTTCACCATACTGACGGTGTTGAAGCAACAACTGGACCATTAGGACAAGGCTTTGCGAATGCTGTAGGTTTTGCGATGGCAGAAGCTCACTTAGCTGAAACTTATAACCGTGAAGGCTTCCCAGTAGTAGACCACCACACATATGCATTATGTGGCGATGGCGACTTAATGGAAGGTGTCTCTTATGAAGCGGCATCATTAGCTGGAACATTAAAATTAGGTAAATTAGTCGTATTATACGATTCAAATGATATTTCATTAGATGGACCATTAAACAAATCATTTAATGAAAACGTTAAAGGTCGCTTTGAAGCAATGGGATGGCAATATATTCGTGTTGAAGACGGTAATGATTTAGATGCTATTGCTGAAGCGATTGAAGAAGCACAAGGCGAAACAGAAAAACCAAGTATTATTGAAGTGAAAACAATTATTGGTTTTGGTGCACCAGCTGCTGGAACAAGTAAAGTTCATGGAGCTCCATTAGGTGAAGAAGGAATCGCAGCCGCTAAAGCAAACTATGGCTGGGAATATGATCCATTTACAGTACCAGAAGAAGTTAGTCACCGTTTTGAAAAATTATTAGTAAAAACTGGCCAAGAAGACCAAGACGAATGGGTATCTTTATTTGAAGAATACCGTGCAGCTTATCCAGAATTAGCTGAACAATTCGAAACAAGCTTCCAAGAAGAGATTGCAATCGATTTAGCAGAAGTATTACCTACATATGAAGAAGGCACGCCAGCTCTTGCTTCACGTGTAACAAGTCAAAATGCTATCCAAGAATTAGGTAAAGCATTACCAAACTTCTGGGGTGGATCAGCTGACTTATCATGCTCAAACAATACAATGAATAAAGCTGACCAAGACTTTGAAGCAACAAACTACGCTGGACGTAATATTTGGTATGGTGTACGTGAATTTGCAATGGGTGCAGCATTAAACGGAATCTTATTACATGGCGGAACACGCTCATATGTAGCAACATTCTTCGTGTTCTCAGACTACTTAAAAGCAGCTATTCGTGTAGCAGCATTATCAAACTTACCAGGAATCTATGTATTTACACATGATTCAATCGCTGTAGGTGAAGACGGACCAACTCACGAACCAATTGAACAATTAGCAACATTCCGTTCAATGCCAAACGTGAACGTAATCCGCCCAGCTGACGGTAATGAAGTTTCAGCAGCTTGGAAAACAGCTCTTGAAGCAACAGATCGCCCAACTGTATTAGTATTAACTCGTCAAGGCTTACCAGTTTTACCAAATACTAAAGAAACAGCCTTCACAAATGTAGCTAAAGGTGCTTATGTAATTAGCGCCCAAGTTGGCGACACTCCAGAAGGTATCTTAATCGCAACTGGTTCAGAAGTTGAACTTGCAATTCGTGCTCAAAAAGAATTACGCACATTAGGTCACGATGTATCAGTCGTATCAATGCCTTCAATGAACTTATTTGAAGAACAAGATGCTGAATACATTGAATCAGTATTACCATCATCAGTTCGTAACCGTATGTCAATTGAAATGGCAGCAACATTTGGATGGGAACGTTATGTAGGATTAGATGGTGTAACTATCGGAATTGATCGTTTCGGTGCTTCAGGTAATGGACCAACAGTAATGGCAGAATATGGTTTCACAGTAGAAAATATCGTGAAAAACTATACAGAAGCTTTTGCTAAATAATTAAACAAATGAAATAAAAGAGTTATACGTCCTCATATCAAGATGTATAACTCTTTTTTTATTTATTAAAGGTTTATATATTTATAAATGATTAGTCGAAATGGGGCGTGTTTTTACAAACACTTATACCTTAATAGAGGGATACTTATTAGGTGCATAAAAATACAGTAAATTAAAAAAATTGTATAATAAATGGTGCCATTGAAGAATTTCTTCAATGGTATCATTTATTTTTTCGTTCATGATAGGTGGACGAAAAAATAATAAATCAATAATACGACCACATTAATTGTAGTCGTATTATTGATTTAGATAAAATTTTTAATAATACTAGCGTCTTGATAACCTTTATGGTACATGTTTATTAAGGCGTCTTTATTTTTGCCTAGAACGGTTAATCCACTAACATCATCGGGGGCTAGTATTAAGATTTTGCCAGTTTTTTCTAGTTGGATGGCTTGCTCTAATTGTTGATTGTATAAGCGTCCACGTTGTTTGAGAGCTAGGGCAGCTTCTGGATAATGGCGATTTAATAGATGGGCCATATAGTCATCAACATGAGGCAAGTGTCGAAAGTCTTTTGGATGCGTTAGGATAATAACCACTTTATCGCAACCATATTCTAAAGCTTTTTCGTAGGGAATGGGATCAGTAATGCCACCGTCGTAATAAGGTTTGCCATTAACAAAGTAGGCTTGATTAACAATTGGTAGGCAGGCAGAAGCTTTGACAGCATCGTATTGGTTTTTGTTGATATCATCCAAAGTAAAATATGTCGCTTTCCCTGTAATGGCATTTGTTGCAACAACGATTAATTCTTTGCCAGATTCGACCATTGTTTGGTAATCAAAAGGGTTTTCCCCATTTGTATGCGATAAATCATCGTAAATATAATCTAAATTTACATATGAACGACTATGAACAAAATTATAAAAGCTCATATATTCCCGTCTAAAAGCATATTCCGTATAAAATTGATAGTTTCTGCCTCGCTGGTTTGACATATAGGAGACGACATTAGCACTCCCAGCTGAAACCCCACAACACAAATCAAAATGAATCTCTTCATCCATACAATAATCTAAAATGCCGGCACCATAAATATCACGTTCACCGCCACCAACATCTACAATTCCAAACTTCACATAATCACTCCTAGAATAATAGTTATCATGAGTATTTATCCATCTTCATATTTATTATAGCACTTCTGTAAGGGGATAGCATTCTTGTTTTCGGAATTTATCAGAATCTAAAACAATTTCTTCTAATAAGGGAGAGAAAAGTTTGTGAGACCTTTACATATATAGAATGCTTATATTATAATAAAAGAGTTAAAGATTTTGTAGAAAGATTGAGGAGTGAATGATGGAACTTGAAAAGACAACCCATATGAATATGTTGGTCGAATTTTACGGCTGTTTATTAACACCTAAGCAATTAGGCTATATTGAATTATATTATGCCGACGATTATTCATTAGGGGAGATTGCTGAAGATTTCGCAGTTAGTCGCCAAGCTGTATATGATAATATTCGTCGTACTGGAAAGATATTAGAAAAATACGAATCACAATTACATTTAGTAGCTGATTTCTATCATAGACAAGCAATATACGACCAATTAGAAAAATATATTGATAATGTCTATCCCAATGATGTAACGCTACAGAATACGATAAAAGCATTACAAGATAGTAATAAATAAGACATAAGAGGAGCAATTAAAATGGCATTTGAAGGTTTATCAGATCGTCTACAGTCCGCAATGGGCACAGTGTCAGGTAAAGGTAAGATTACTGAAGCTGACTTAAAACAGATGATGCGTGAAGTTCGTTTAGCTTTATTAGAAGCTGACGTTAACTTTAAAGTAGTAAAAAAATTCGTTAAAACTGTAAACGAACGTGCATTAGGAGCAAATGTATTAGAATCATTATCTCCAGCACAACAAGTAGTGAAAATTGTTAATGAAGAATTAACAGAATTAATGGGTGGCGAACAAGCACCATTTAATTTCTCACCAAAACCACCAACTGTTGTCATGATGGTCGGTTTACAAGGGGCAGGTAAAACAACTACTGCCGGTAAATTAGCTAAATTCATGCACAAAAATGAACACAAGCGTCCGTTATTAATTGCAGCCGATGTGTATCGTCCTGCTGCGATTGACCAATTACAAACTTTAGGTGAACAATTAAATTACCCAGTATTCTCAATGGGAACAGATGCTGATCCAGTTGAGATTGCTCGTCAAGGTATTGAACGTGCTAAAATTGATGGTCGTGATTTAGTCATTATCGATACGGCTGGTCGTTTACATGTGGATGATCAGTTAATGGCTGAATTACAAAATATTAAAGAAGTTGCTAATCCACAAGAAATTCTATTAGTAGTTGACTCAATGACAGGGCAAGATGCTGTTAATGTAGCCGAAACATTTAATGAACGTTTAGACATCTCAGGGGTAGTCCTAACAAAATTAGATGGTGATACTCGTGGTGGTGCTGCTTTATCAATCCGTTCAGTAACTGGCAAACCAATTAAATTTACTGGTCAAGGTGAAAAACTAGAAGATTTCGAAATTTTCTATCCTGAACGTATGGCTTCTCGTATTTTAGGTATGGGTGACATTATGACTTTAATCGAAAAAGCCCAACAAGATTTCGATGAAGAAAAAGCCCAAGAGATGGCAGATAAGATTAAAGCTAATACATTTGACTTTAATGATTTCTTAGACCAATTAGACCAAGTGAATAAAATGGGACCATTAGAAGATATTATTAAAATGATTCCAGGCTTAAATAAAATGGCTGGTTTGGACCAATTAAAAGTTGATCCTAAAGATACTGCTCGAATGAAGGCGATTGTTTTATCAATGACTAATGAAGAGCGTGAAAATCCAGAAATCTTATCACAACAGCGCCGTAAACGTATCGCAAAAGGGTCTGCGCGTCCATTAGCTGAAGTGAATCGTTTAATCAAACAATTTAATGAATCTAAGAAAATGATGAATCAATTATCTAACGGTAATATGCGTGGTTTAGAGAATATGATGGGCGCAATGGGACAAATGGGTGGACGTCAAGATAAGATGGCTCAACTAGCGATGCAGAAGATGGCACGCAAACAACGTAATAATAAACTGAAAAAATTGAAGAAAAAACGTAAAAAATAAAAAAATTTAAAAAATTTCACCCTGTAAAGAAAAAACACTTTACAAGTGATAAAAAGTCTGTTAATATTACTAACTGTGAGATAAATATTTGGAGGTGTAAAATACATGGCAGTTAAAATCCGTTTAAAACGTATGGGTTCTAAAAAGAAACCTTTTTACCGTATCGTAGTAGCAGATTCTCGTTCTCCTCGTGATGGACGTATCATCGAAAAAGTAGGTACATACAATCCAGTTGTAGTTCCAGCTGAAGTTAAAATTGATGAAGATTTAGCATTACAATGGTTATCTAAAGGTGCTCAACCATCTGATACTGTTCGTAACTTGTTATCACAAGAAGGTATCATGAAAAAATTCCACGAATCAAAAATGTCTAAGTAATCAAATATGTGCATAATGCATAAATGAGGTGAAAAGAATGCCTGATATTAGTGAATTAATTTTAGCAATGGTCGAACCATTAGTTGCTCACCCAGAAGATATCACTATTGATATTTCTGAGTCACGTGACTTTATGGAGTACTCATTACAAGTACATCCAGATGATATTGGTCGTGTCATTGGTAAGCAAGGTCGTGTTGCACGTGCCATCCGTACAATTGCTTATAGCGTGCGTACAAAAGGTCCGAAACGTGTTCGAATTAATATCGAAAACAATGCAGCATAATCAACTAAGAAGCTCAACAGTCTAGTGCTGTTGGGTTTTTTTGTATAGTAAGCTACATTGAGAGTTGAAAATGGAGTCTGCTACGATAAAGCGTGATTCGTTTTTGCATTTCTAAAATATAATTAGCGAAATGATTGAATATAGTGTAAAATAAATAGGGTCTAATAGCTAAAGATTTGAAAAAAAGTCTATCGTATCGTGTTAAATTTATATGGTGAGTTACGGTAGAGAAAATAGATAATATGTAATAAAGAGAGGAAGAAATGAATGGAAAATTATTTTGGTGTAGGAAAGATTGTGAATACGCAAGGCTTAAAAGGGGAAGTGCGTGTGATTTCAAGAACGGACTTTGCAGAGGAACGATATCAAAAAGGTAGTAAATTGCGTTTATTCCGTGATGGACATGAAACACTTGATTTAATTGTAAAATCACACCGTAAACATAAAAACTTTGACTTATTAACTTTTGAAGGGTATCCACGTATTGAAGACGTTGAAGTGTTCCGTGATGGTTTGTTAAAAGTGGCGGAATCTGATTTAAGTGAATTAGAAGATGATGAATTTTACTATCATGAAATCGTTGGTTTAGATATTTATACAGATGAAGGTGAGTTACTAGGGAAAGTCAAAGAAATTTTATCACCAGGAGCTAATGATGTCTGGGTGGTTAAGGCTGTTGCCAAAGGGAAAAAAGATATTTTAATTCCATATATCGAGCCTGTTGTTAAAGAAATTAATTTAGCAGAAGGTAAGGTTGTGATTACGGTGATAGAAGGGTTGATTGATTAATGAAAATTGATGTATTAACACTTTTTCCAGAAATGTTTACAGGACCGATGACGCAATCAATGATCGGTAAAGCAATCGAACAAGAAAGAATTGAATTTGACACATTAGATTTCCGTCAATTTGCCAATAATAAGCATAATCATGTAGATGACTATCCTTTTGGTGGTGGTGCTGGTATGTTATTGAAGGTTGAACCAATTGATTTAGCCTTGCAAGCTTTAGAAGAAAAACATCCAGATACTAAAAAGCGTGTCATTTTATTAGATCCAGCAGGTAAAACCTTTACCCAAAAAGATGCAGAGGAATTAGCTGAAGAAGAACATCTTATTTTTATTTGTGGCCATTATGAAGGCTATGACGAGCGTATTAAGACGTATGTGACGGATGAGTATTCGATTGGTGATTTTGTCTTAACGGGCGGTGAATTAGGGGCTATGGTAATGATTGATGCGACAGCTCGTTTATTACCAGATGTATTAGGGAATGCCCAGTCAGCAATCGGTGATTCGCACTCGACTGGTTTATTAGAACACCCACAATATACACGTCCTCGTGTCTACAAGGATATGGAAGTGCCAGAAGTCTTATTCAGTGGAAATCACAAAAAAATCGCGGAATGGCAACAAAAAGAGTCATTAAGAAAAACATACCGCAGACGACCAGATTTATTAGAGAAATACAGTCTTTCAAAAGAAGAAGAACGTGTTTTATCTGAAATTATTAAAGAAGAGAAATAGTGAATTAATGGAGCCGGTTACAAGACTGGCTTTTTTTGTACATTTTTACTTGAAAAAATACTTTCGTCAAGCGATAATAAATTTATAAGTAAGATTAAAATTAAAACAAAGGGGACGTTATTATGAATAAAAAATCAAATAATATTGCGAAATTATCTCCAAAAACAGGAGCATTTTTATCAGGTTTAGCATTAGGGTCTGTTGGTTTAAAATTAATTGCAAGTAAAGAAGCAAAACATGTATATGCGAAATCTTTAGCAAAAGTCTATAAAGCAAAAGATGCCTTTGATAGTAGCATGTCACAAGTGAAGCAAGGTATGGATGATATTGTTGATGAAGCTAAAAATATTTATGATGAAGAACTTCTTGAATCAAATCTAGAAGAAGTTAATGAAGAAGTGGCTGAGTAGTCATGAAAGATTACAAAATTATTTATCAATCAAAAACGCGTGTTAGAGTGCGTGTATCATATCGTTTAACGCCAGATGTTAGATTTTATCTGGATAAGTTGAAGGGACGTTTTAAAGATATTAGAAAGATTCACTTTTATAATGATTCGTATACAATGGCTGTTGAGATTAATCATGCGAATGCGAATGTTGTAAAAGAATTCCTATCAGCGGTTGAGGTAGATAAGGTGAAGGAGTGCTATTTGAATCCTACTCAGGAGAAAGCAATCACTCCCTACGATATTATTACTAAGGCCGTTTATCGTCGTATGGCGCATCGTTTTTTAACGCCGCCACCATTACGTTTGGCGATTACTTTGAAGAAGACGTATGCATTTTATGATGATGCGTTAGAATCGTTGAGGAATAAGCGTTTGGATATGAGTGTTTTAGACTTTACAGCGATTGCGATTGCCTTATTAACAGGTGAGATGAAGACTGCTAATACGATTATGTTCTTATTGAATCTAGGAACTGATTTGGATAGTTGGTCTTATAAAAAGTCGATTGAAGATTTGGAACATAATTTATTGAATCAAGATGCCGAGATTTGGATTGAAAAGAATGGCGTAAGAGTGCTTGTAACGATGAATGAAATTACGATAGGTGATCATATTGTTATTTCTGAAGGGAATGAATTAAAATATGATGGCGTAGTTGTCTCAGGACGTGCTTATATGAATGAAAGTTCATTAACAGGTGAGACTTTCCCAATCTCTAAAAAAGCTGGGTCTAAAGTTTTTGCAAATACGGTAGTGGCTTCTGGTGAATTAGTAGTGGAAGTGACGAATGATCAAGCGAATGTTCATTTGCATCGTTTAGTAGATTTAATTAAAGAGTCAGAAAGTATCACCAATAGCAAGCAAAAGTTATTTATTGATAAAGCAGATGATTTAGTGAAATATAACTTTATTGGTGCTGCCATAACTTATTTATTAACAGGTTCATTTACTAAGGCAATTTCCTTCTTACTAGTAGATTATTCTTGTGCGTTAAAAATTGCGACGCCAATTACTTGTCTAACGGCAGTCAATGAAGCAGCAGAACATGGCATCGTTATTAAGGGCTCAAATAATTTAGAGGTCTATCATGATTTAACAACTTTTGTATTTGATAAGACGGGTACCTTAACAACGGGTATTCCAACGATTGAACGCATTGTACCGTTTTTTGGTCATTCAGTTGAAGAAGTCTTACGAATTGGAGCTTGCTTAGAGGAACATGTCTATCATCCATTTGCTCAAGCCGTTGTTGAAAAGGCCAAACAAGAACATATTGAGCACGAGGAAATGCATGGCGAATTACAACATATTGCTTCAAAAGGTATTAAATCTACTATTGATGGTAAAAATGTTGTGATTGGTAGTCGTCGTTTTATGAAAGAAGAAGGTATGGTACTAAATGATGAACAGCGCGCTGTAATTAGTGAGACAGAAGCTTTTTATCACTTATTATATTTAGGGTTCGAGGATAAGGTAATTGCTTTATTCTGCATTGATACACCTTTAAGAAGTGATGCTATTGATACATTGCAATGGTTAAAACGGCACGGTAAGAAAATTGTCCTCTTAACAGGGGATACTGCCGAGAGAACTAATACTCTCCGTCAAAAAATTACCTTTGATGAAGTAATGACCGAAGTAAAACCAGAAGATAAGTTCAATTATGTTAAAAATCACCAAGAATCCGGAGAACGTGTCTTGATGATTGGTGATGGCTTAAATGATTCTGCAGCCTTATCAATGGCAGATATTGGTGTTGTAATGGATAATTCTTCGGATGTTGCAAGACAATCTTGTGATATCATTCTATTATCTGATCAATTACACTCATTGAAGACCTTAACCCAACTTTCAGAAGAGATGCATCAACAACTAGCGAAAAACTTAAATAGAACCGTAATTGTTAATACTAGTTTAATTGGTCTAGGGCTCTTTAGTATTTTCCCTCCAAACTATTTAGCCGTTGTTCATAATCTAACAACAGCTGGAATTGTTGGAAGTAGTTTTAATTATCTAAAAAATAAAAATATCAAGTAGTAAGTGTCTAGTGTTTAGTTAGACGATAAAAAAATATTATGTTGTAAAGAACAAGATTAGAATATCTGTTCTTTGACAACATAATACTGAGAGTGGTAAGACACTGTAAATTTTAGCCGGAAAGACTTCCCAACGATCAGGATTCCGACTATCCAGCAGAAGCTGGTGATAAGCTATAAAAGTATACTGTTAGAGATAACGACATTAGCTATTAATTTGCGATGACTATATAATAATATATACGAGCAAATTATGAGACGCTTTTTGCGATTTAAAATAAAATACAACCAATAATAAAATAAAATAAAATAAAATAAAATAAAATAATTAAAAAATAACATAAATAAAATAAAAAAACCAGACTAACGAATGTGGGGAGAACCTATAGAAATTAGTCTGGTTTTTACTTTAAAAGCGA